>JBIIWL010000090.1:0-7212 GCA_044338885.1 Fibrobacteria bacterium | reverse complement strand
CCTCAACGGTCTATGCCATCACCCGCACGTTCACCGGAGCCTCTGCGACCGATACGATCACCATCGCCGTTGTGGACACTGCGCCCACTTTGGTGGTGTATCCCGTCAACCCCGGTCGTTACTCTGACGGTCAGTGTATCACCCTCAATATGCCGGTCGTCTCTGGTGGTCATTCAAACCTCGCGTTCACCGTCCAGTCCGGTAGTCTACCAGAGGGCATATCACTCAACCCCACTAAGGGCGCGCTTTATGGCGTCCCCACCGAGGTTGGTGAATTTGCCTTTACGATTCGCGCCAGCAACACCGGCGGGTTTGCAGACGTTGCGGTGAACATGTCGATCCAAAATCCGCTCCCGATTGTGAACTACCCGCTTGATACGGCTGTGTACACAGTCGGAAGTGCAATCGGAACTCTCGAACCTGTCAGTACAGGTGGGTTGGTCACTAGCTGGTCAATCACACCCAACCTGACCACAAATACCGGATTGTTGTTCAACGCCACCACGGGTCGCATCACCGGTACGCCTTCTTACGTCACGGCACCCACCGCCTACTTTATCACGGCGACCGGTTATGCTGGTACCGAGGGGCACGATACGGTTGTCATCTCAACCGGTGCAGCGGCTCCCACGGTGTCTTACACCAACGATCCGCAGAACTGGAATTTTGCGGCCCCGATCACCCCGCTGAATAAACTGGGAAGCACAGGCACCATCACTGGGTATGCTATTGTTCCGGCCCTGCCCTCTGGCCTGTATTTCAATACCACCACGGGTATGATTTCTGGAACCCCGGGCGTCTTGGCTGCGGCGGCAGATTATGTGGTGACGGTAACTGGTCCCGGTGGCACGGCGAGCGATACGCTGAACATCGCGGTGACGACTCCGGTTCCCACAGTGTCCTACACGAATATTCCTCAAAACCTTGACCTCGGTGCACCGGGCGCTCTTTCGCGCCTTGGCGCGACCGGCATCATCGTCTCCTACGCCATCAACCCGGCACTTCCTTCGGGCTTGTTCTTCAACACAACGACGGGTCAGATCTCCGGGACCCCGGGCGTCTTGTCGGGTGCCACGGATTATGTCATCACGGTGACCGGCCCGGGCGGAACAGGAAGCGACACGATCAACCTCGCCGTCACGACCCCTGCGCCCACCGTGTCGTACATCGATACACCGCAGGAATTCACCTTGGGCGAGGTCGCAAGTTTGAGCCGCACCGGCCGCACCGGGATCGTCGTGTCTTACGCGATCAGCCCGGCGTTACCCGCGGGCCTCTACTTTAATGTGACGACCGGATCAATCACCGGAACGCCGGGCGCGCTCTCCTCGGCGACCGATTACGTGATCACAGTGACCGGCCCGGGCGGAACAGGAAGCGACACGATCAACCTCGCGGTCACGACTCCTGCGCCGACCGTGTCTTACACGAACGATCCGGTTGTGTTCAGCCTGGGCGACGCGGCGACTTTAAGTCGCGCGGGCCGCACGGGTATTGTGACCTCGTACGGGATTAGCCCCGCGCTTCCGTCCGGGTTGTTCTTTAACGTCACCACCGGCGGTATCAGCGGAACGCCCAGCGCGTTGTCGACGGCAACCGACTATATCATCACCGCGACCGGCCCAGGCGGTTCTGGAAGCGACACGGTGAGTATCGCCGTGACCACGCCTGCGCCGACGGTGTCCTACACGAACGATTCGGTGGCATTCAATCTGTATGAAACGGCCAGTCTGAGCCGTACCGGCCGTACCGGAATCGTGACGTCGTACAGCATCACGCCGGCATTGCCGTCTGGATTGTTCTTCAACACGACCTCTGGTGTCATCTCCGGAACGGCCGGCGCACTCTCACCCGCGACCAGTTACATCATCTCGGTGACCGGCCCTGGCGGTACGGGCAGTGATACGGTCATCATCGCGGTCACAACGCCGGCACCGACCGTATCTTATGTCAACGAGCCGCAGACCTTTAGCTTGAGCGTACCGGTGACCTTAAGCCGCCTCGGCCGCACCGGGATTGTCGTTTCATACGCTATCAGCCCCGCATTGCCTGCCGGCTTGTATTTCAACTTGACGACAGGTCAGATTCAAGGAACACCCGGTGCCTTGAGTGCCGCAACGGACTATGTGATCACAGTCACGGGTCCGGGCGGTACAGGCCGTGATACGGTGAACATCGCGGTCACAACCCCTGCACCGACCGTAACCTATGCGGATACGTCGTATGCCTTCATCATCGGCCAAGCCATTGCGGCGGTGTCGCGCACAGCAGTCACGGGAATCGTAACGTCGTATGGGATTACGCCGGCGCTACCCTCCGGTTTATTCTTCAACACGACCTCCGGCCGAATTTCGGGTACGCCGTCAGTCATCTCATCCTCGGGCGCTTACGTCATCACGGCGACGGGGCCCGGTGGCAGTGGGAGCGATACCATCACGCTCGGTGTGCTTCCGAATCCGCCCGTGCTGACCTTCGCAGCAGACACGGTCCATTTCACCACTGGAATGCCGATCACATCATTCCGTCCCACGAACTCGGGCGGAACAATCGTGAACTGGAGTATTTCGCTCGGTTCCAACGGCGTCAGCTTGAGCACGAACACTGGGTTGCTGTTCAACCCAACCACCGGGTTCATCTACGGAACGCCTGTTTACGCCTCGGCGGCGCGCACCTATCAGGTGATCGCCAATGGGTTAGGAGGTTCCGCTGATACGGCTGTGATCGTGATTTCTTCCGCGGCACCCGGTGCGAAGGTGGCGGTCGGCCCCGAAACCTTCACGGTGCGTGTATCGGGTGGGACGGCGCTTTACGCACTGCACTTGCCGACCATAGACGGTGAAACCAGCCAGGTCACGGTGACCATCCACGACCCGGCTGGTCGCAGCATTTGGAATCGTTCGGTGGATCCGCGCGCGGGCATTCGCACCCTCTTCTGGGATGGGCGAAACAATGCAGGGGGGGTGGTTTCATCCGGTCTTTACCTTGTGCAGGTTAAGGTGGTCCAAGGGGGCAAGAGCGCGACCGTGATGCGGAGCGGGGTGGCGCTCGATCGGTAACCGAGCACGCATCGTTTCGCTTCACCGGCGCTTGTACATACGGCTGAACACAAAAAGCGTCCCTCACAAGGGGACGTTTTTTGTGTGGGGGTGAAATTTTTTAAAAGGTCACACGATGAACAGAATGGATCGTCGTGAGGACGTTTGGCGCTCACGCGATCGTCCATTTTGCCTGAGCGTTGAATCAGATAAATGCCAAAATGACACTCGTAGTCATTACGGCCAGATGATTGTCATTTTTACAATAAGTTTGTCAGCCTAGCGTAACACATGTGATACATGTGTAGTGCTATATTGAGTGTTATCATCCAGAAAAATTAGGCTCTGGAACGATTACAGATGGAGAATTAAAAATGCGCAATTACCGTCATATCACTCTGATAGCTTCTGTCGCGGCTCTGTCTTTAGTCATGGGCTGTATGCAGAATTCCGAGCTCGGCGGCCCCGCCGGTGTATCGGGAAATCAGTTTGCCCCCACGGCCAATATGCCGAGTCTCACTACAATCGGGACGGCCATCACAATTCAAGACCGCCATACGGCCCGTCTGCTCTCTGTTCCTGGCGTAACCGGTACCGGGTCCTCGGTGAATGCCAAGGGTGAACCCATCGTGGTTGTCTTCACTGAAGAAGCCGGGGTTACCGGTATTCCGACCACACTCGAAGGCGTTGCCGTCACCGTCGAAGTCATCGGTAAGGTCACGGCGCTGCAGAAAAAGACCGTTACGGTCACGCCGCCGGCCGCCACCTGTGAAGCGCCTAACCGCGCCGGCCGCTTTGCGCGCCCTGTGCCCATTGGCGTATCCACCGGTCACCCCTCGGTCACCGCCGGCACCATTGGCGTCCGCGTGAAAGACACAAAAGGCAAGCTGTACTTGCTCAGCAACAACCACGTGTTTGCGAACACCAACGTCGCCACTGTGGGTCAAAACATCTTACAGCCCGGCCCGTTTGACGGTGGGGTTAACCCCGGCGATGCCATCGCGACTTTGACCAAGTGGGTGAACATTGCTCCATGCGTCGGCACCACCTGCGTGAACAATAAAATGGATGCGGCCCTCGCCGCTACCACGACGGCTCTTGCCGGTCGCGCCACCCCTTGCGACGGTTACGGCACACCCTCTAAGACTGTTCAAGCGCCTGCGGCCAACCTCGCGGTTAAGAAGTACGGCCGCACAACGGGCCTCACCTCGGGCACCATCGCCGCCGTGAACGTGACCATCAAGGTTGGCTATTCCACCGGCACCGCCCAGTTCAACGGCCAGATCTACATCACCACGCCGAACTTCATTGGCGGCGGCGATTCTGGGTCACTGCTTGTCACCGCGACCGGCAACAAGCCCGTGGGCCTGATCTTCGCCGGCACCTCCACCGCCGCCTTTGCGACACCGATCTCCACGGTGCTCAGCCAGTTCGGCGTGACCATCGACGGCGTCTAAGTTTTCAATTTTCAAAGTTGAATCTGAATCGGGGTGGTCGTAAGACCGCCCCTTTTTTGTGCCGTGCGCCTAAGCCGGGTCTAAACTTTTACCACCTTTGCAGGCATGGCCACGCGCACCGATTCAAACCATCCGTCAGCGCGGCCGCATCGGTTTCGAGTCTTGCTGATCACAGGCATTACGTGCTGTGTTATGATCGCCACCGCGGCATGCGCCCGCGACCCGGACCATTCGCCGCAGGGGCTTCCCGCCCAATCAACTCCAGTCAAAACGGAATCAGGAGCCCCGATGAAAACTCCCGAACAGGCCCAGGCCGACCATGAAGCCGCCTGGATGGCGATTCCCCATGTGATTGGTGTGGGGCTCGGCGAGCACGAAGGCAAACCCTCGCTCGTCATTTTCGCCACCGCCACGCACCCCGCGCACGCCACGATTCCCCAGGTCGTCGATGGGTATGTCGTCCGCATCGAAGTTGTGGGCGAGGTGAAGGCGGGGGAGAATTAGGGAGGCTAACGGCTCGTAATTGGCGGTGAGGGGCTAGTGGCTCATGGCGGTCAGCAGTCAGCGTTCAGCGGTCAGGAACCCGAGCCATCTGTGGCCTTGTGTCTGGACTGACGACTGACAGCTGATGGCGGATTGCTTTCCCTCCACCCGGAGGCCGCAACCCTCCACCCCCATAAAACCCTTAATTTTGCCTAAATCAGCATTTTTACTCCGATGTGTCGTGCCATCGCCTTCAATGCGTTCCCATTCGCCATTCGCTATGAGCCGCTAACCGCTACCCACTCCCCATTAGCCGACAATCTCTACGCCTTTTGTGCCCTGCACGCTTGTTCACTATTTATCTTTTGGCCATGCTACGCACACTCTCCATCCGCAATCTCGCGATCCTTCCTGAAGCCGATATCGCCTTCGAACCCGGATTTACGGTACTCACGGGTGAAACCGGTGCCGGTAAATCCATTCTGCTCGGCGCACTCAAACTCGTGCTCGGTGCCAAGAGCAAAGCCGAATTGATTCGGCAAGGTGCAGACAAACTGCGCGTAGAAGCGATCTTCGATTTGCCGCCCTCGCCACCCTTACGGGCTTTACTGCAATCGCTCGAACTCGACGTCGACGACGAGTTGGTGATCGAACGTGAGTTGACGCCAGCAGGCAAAAGCCGCGCGCGTGTGAATGGTTCGCTGGTCACACTTTCGGACCTTGAATCTATTGGTCGTCATTTAGTCGACTTGCACGGCCAACATGAACAACAAGGGTTGCTCGATGCGGGTACGCACGGGTCTTATCTCGACGGCTTCGCCGGTCTGACTGCCGAGGCGGAAAGCTACGCGGCCTCGTTTCGTGCCTATCGCGCCGCCGAACTGGCGCTCACACGCGCTGATGACGATGCGGCACGCTTGCGCGAACAAATCGAGTTCCTCCAGTTCCAATTTAAAGAACTCGATAAAGCGGGCTTGGGTCAAGACGGCGCGGGCATTGAGGACAAGCTCGATACCGAATTGAAATTGCTGTCGGACTTCGAAAAAATTTCGGGGGGGCGTGACGCCTGTGTGGACGCTCTTGAGGGTGGAGGTGGGGTCTTTCCGGCGTTGGCGCGCTTTCAAAAAGAGGTTCACAATCTCGCGCGCCAGCTCCCTTCGGAGGCCTTCGCCGCGCATGAGGAAAAAATCGCTGAGGCGAGAGAATTGCTCGAAGACGTGCGCGGTGGGCTTTCCCGCCTCGACGTGCCCGCCGAGGCGGACCCGGAGCGCATTGATGCCCTCAACGCCCGGCTCGCGTTGTTCCAAAGGCTTAAGACCAAATACAAGACCGACATGGCCGGGCTCGTCGCGCTCCGGGATCGGCGCCGCGCCGAGATCGATACGGTGGAGAATGCGGGCATTGAAACGGAGAGTTTAAAAGAGGCCCGCGACGCGACCTTGAAAGACGCGCGCGCGCGTGCGGCGGCTCTCTCGATCAAACGCAAAGCCGCCGCACACAAGTTCGACGGCGAAGTCAATGCGCGCTTGGCGCGACTGGGCATGGACGGCAGCCGGTTCGAAACCCGGCTCGATGCGATGGCCACCGCCGCCGGCTCGTCAAACGCTTCATCGTCCAAGCCCGTACCGGCTGCCGATACCGTCTCGACCAAGTCGGCCAAGTCCGCCAAAACACTCGCTGTTTCGCCCGTCGAACTTTCGGCCGCCGGGGTGGATCGGGTTGAATTCTTCCTCGCGGCCAACCCCGGCGAACCCGCGCGCGCGCTGCGCCAGTCCGCCTCGGGTGGTGAGGTCTCGCGCGTGATGCTCGCCATCAAGGGAGCGCTGGCGCAAAGCGATCCGCGCCCACTCCTCGTCTTTGACGAGCTGGACACCGGCATCGGCGGTCAGACCGCCTTGCGCGTGGGCGAGGCCTTGGGCGAGCTCGCATCGCACCATCAGCTCCTCGTCATCACCCATCTGCATCAGGTGGCCGCTCAGGCGGCGCATCAACATAAGGTTGAAAAACGCCTTGAGGGTGGCCGCACTGTAACGGGAGTTGTTCCGCTCTCCGAAAAGGAGCGCGCCGTCGAGCTCGCCCGCATGATGGGCGGCGAGGACAGTGGCACCGCGCTGAAACACGCGAAGGAGCTTTTGCGGAAAGTGGGTTAGGGGAAAGCAAATTCAGCAGTACAACAGTACAGCAGTAAAACCCGAGAGAAGGGGCGTCTTTGAACGATTTAACGGGTCTATTTCGGG
>JBIIWL010000003.1:0-22202 GCA_044338885.1 Fibrobacteria bacterium | reverse complement strand
AAGACAATCGTCATTTCATCAGTGTTACAGCATCACGCCCAACCCGAGTAGATTTGCCCTATGGTCACCCAAAAACCCAATAAGTCCCAGTTTACTGTGTTCCTCCCCTCTCCCTCTGGGAAAGGGGCCGGGGGTGAGGACACCCCTCCCTTGATCGAGATTCGGGACGCCACCTTGGCCCGGGGCACGGTGGTCGCCCTTAAAAACCTGTCGTGGACCATGCGGCGCGGCGAGCATTGGGCGGTGCTGGGCGCCAATGGTTCGGGCAAGAGTACGATCGTACAAATGCTGCAGGGTATGCTGTGGCCCCAAGAGGGCACTCTGTCGGTGCTGGGGCGCGCGTTTGGCGAAGATGATGTGGCCGAACTGAGGACTCACATCGCGTGGGTGGGCCACGAAGTGGAGCCAGAGTTTCCGGAATGGCAAGAGGTGGCAGAGGTTGTGGCCTCAGGGTGCATGGGGACGCTGGGTGTTCAATTTGACGAACCCACTGCGGCCCACCGCCGCGCGGCGGCACGCGCACTGCGCGTCCTCGGTATTTCGCATCTCGCCGCGCGGCCGTTCAATCGACTCAGCCAGGGCCAACGCCGCCGGGTGGTGATCGCGCGGGCGCTCTCGATGAAACCGGATTTGCTGTTACTCGACGAAGCAACCAATGGCCTCGACCCCGTCGCGCGTGAAGACTTTCTCAAAAGTTTGGGCAAACTGATTCACCCAGATTCGCGCCCCGCGATCATTTACATCACGCACCACACCGAAGAGATTTTACCTGCGTTCACACACGTGTTGTTGTTGCGTGGTGGTCAGGTTGTCGCCGCGGGGCCTAAGGCGAAGGTGCTTACGCCGAAGTTGCTTGAGCAAACGTTCGGTGCGAAGTTGCGCGTGACCAAGCGTGGTGGACGGGTGTGGCTGTCGGCGAGTTGAAGACGTCGTGACACGAGAACAAAAAACCCCGCCTCTTTCGAAGCGGGGTTTTTTGTTTGTCGGCTGTGTTCAGCTTTACTGTGTTCCCTGAACGCTGACAGCTGATCGCTGACCGCTCTTAGAACGGCAGATCGTCTTCCGGCGGAGGGGGCGTGTTGCCACCCGAAGAACCGCCACCGTAACCACCCGCGCCGCCGCCCGACTTGGAGTACCCTCCGCCGGACCCACCACCCGAGTTACCGCCATAACCACCCGAAGAGCGGCCCCCGTAGGATCCGCCACCCTCTTCATCACCACCGCCAAAACCACCGCCGCCGCCATCTTTGCGGCCGCCCAGCATGGTCATGTTATCAGCCAAAATTTCGGTTGTGTAGGCTTTGGTGCCGTCGGCCTTGTCCCACGAACGGGTCTGCAGCTTGCCTTCGATGAAAACCTGATTGCCCTTTTTCAAATACTTCTCGGCGACTTCGGCGAGGCCGCGCCACATCACGATGTTGTGCCACTCGGTCTTTTCGACGCGCTGGCCGTCTTTGCCGGTGTAGCTCTCGGAGGTGGCGATGGGAAAGTTCGCGACCTTCACGCCCGAGGGGATCGCGCGCACTTCTGGGTCTTTGCCCAGGTTGCCGATCAGCATGACTTTGTTGAGGGATGCCATTGTACGGTCCTTTTCTCCCCGGCGTTTGCCGAGGGCACTGGTTGAGCGATGCTTCCGGTTCTATCCGATTCCCGTTCCGATTACCTTTCCAACAACTTGGATTGGTTCACGTGAGGGACACACTCTGCGACACAAACCGCAGAAATCGGAGAAAGCACCGTGGCGCGCAAACATACTATTCATCTGCCCATTGACCAGCTGCACACGCTCTGGCCGCACGCCCTAAAAGGCGCGAAAATAGGCGCAGTTTTGCACCCGGCCTCTATTTCGGCCACCCTCGCCCATTCCGCCGATGTGCTCAAAAGCCACGATGGCGACTTGTTCCGTCTGGCCGCCCTGTTCGGCCCCCAGCACGGCTACCTCGGCCAAACCCAAGACAACATGATCGAATGGGCCGGGTACAACCACCCGCAGTGGGGCATCCCCGTCCACAGCTTGTATGGCGAACACCGCGAACCCACCCCCGCCATGCTCGCCGGGCTCGACGCGCTGGTCATCGATTTACAAGACGTCGGCGCGCGCTATTACACCTTCATCTGGACCATGTACCTGTGCATGAAGGCTTGCGAAAAGCTCGGCATCACCGTGGTGGTGCTCGATCGCCCCAACCCGATTGGCAATGCGGTCGAAGGCCCCGTGCTCGACCCGAACTACCGCAGCTTCGTCGGCCTGCACCCGATCCCCGTGCGCCATGGAAAAACCATCGGCGAGCTTGCCCTGCAGTTTAAAGCCGAAGCCTTTCCGGGGTGTGATGTGGTGGTGTTGCCCATGGAGGGGCACGACCCTGAGGCGTATTTTGAGGACACGGGCTTGCCGTGGGTTCTCCCGTCGCCGAACATGCCCACGGTCGACACCGCAGTGGTGTACCCGGGTATGTGCTTGTTTGAGGCCACCAATGTGTCCGAAGCGCGCGGCACGACCAAACCGTTCGAATTGTTTGGGGCCCCGTGGATCGACGCGCGCGATTTGTGCGCCAAGCTGAATAAAGAGGGTTTGCCCGGCGTGCACTTTCGTGAGGCCTACTTTCAGCCCACCTTCCACAAGTTTGCCGGGCAATTATGCGGCGGCGCCCAGTTTCATGTGACCGATCGCAAAACCTTTTTGCCCTGGTGGAGCACGCTCGCCATCATCAATCAACTGCGCGAAGACTACAGCGAGTTCTTCCTGTGGAAAGAGCCGCCGTACGAATACGAACACAACAAACTGCCGATCGAAATCCTCTGCGGCGGCGCGCTCGAAAGCATCTTCCCCGCGATCATGCCGGGGAATGGGCCGAAGAACCGCGCTTCTTAACAATGAGTCCGTATAGAATGCTCAAGGAGCAATGCTCAATGCTCAAGCGGCCTCTTGTCCCTGTTTTTATTGAGCATTGCTCATTGAGCATTAAAATGAGCGTTCCCACACGATGAGCTCCTTAACCTCCTTCTTCCTCTGCGCCGGCTTCGGCTCGCGGCTACGCCCGTTCACCAATCGCGTGCCCAAGCCGGCCATTCCGTTTTTGGGCCACAGCGCGCTTGAGGTCAACGTGCGCGCGGTCGATGCGGCGCTGGGCCCCGACCATCGCTTGGCGAACGCGCACCACTTGCCCGATTCCATTCGCGCGATCGCCGCGCCGCTGGGTGTCGAGGTCTTGTTCGAGCCTGAGATCCTCGGCACCGGCGGGTGCCTCGCCCATGCGGGCACGCGCCTGGCGCACACTGACCACTTTGTGGTTCACAACGCCGACCTACTCCACAACATCGACTTGGCGGCGCTGTACCGCACGCATGTGGAGTCAGGGGCCTTGGCGACGCTCGCGGGGCTTTACCGCGAAGGCGCCGTGAACACCTTGTCGGTCGAGGCGCGTGGCGGTCAGCTTGGCCTCCTCGGTGTACACGGCTTCGACGGATTCGCTGGAGACGCGCACGAATCTAAACGTCTGACCTTTGCCGGCATTGCGTTTTACCGCCGCGACTTTCTCGCCTTCGTCCCAAACGGTGAGTCAGATATCAAACCGTGGTGGAAAGCCGCCCAAGCGGGCGGCGGCTTGATTCGTGTGGTCGACGTGACCGGCGCGGCATGGTACGACTTTGGCACCCCGCAGGGATTGTGGGACGCGACGAAGTTTCGGATGGAATCAACCGGTGAATACGCGCATGGGTACGAGGCCGCGCCCGATGCGCAGGGTCGCCCACCACGCGTCTCCAACGAAGCGGCCCTCACCGATTTGCCCGCCGCCTTACGCAACGTAGTGGTCTACGAAGCCCCGCGGATCCCACTCGCTGAGGGAACCACGAATTTGCTGACGGGGTATGATTTTGATTGGAAGGTAAGGCCGTAGGACAATAGAACAGTGCAACAGTGCAACAGTGCTGCCATTGACCAGGCGTTCAACTTGTTTCGTGGGAGATTAAAACCTGCCGTCGACGTAAGCCATAGCCTTCTATTGTTCTACTGCTGCACTGTTGCATTGAGCATTTCACCCTGTGGCCCCCATCCACCCCCCCCCACAAATCCCTTGCAAATTCCTTTGAATTGGGGGCCACCCCCCCGGTAAAATCCGGGAAAACCCCCCGTGCGGTTGCTAAATTCACCCCCTCACACCTTTCCGCCATTTTGCGGAACGTTCGATATCCGCCCCAAGGACGACCATGAGCAGCAAAAAAATCGCATTGATCACCGGCATTACCGGGCAGGACGGTTCCTACCTCGCCGAGATTCTGATCGAAAAGGGTTATGACGTTCATGGCATCGTCCGCCGTACCTCGCTGTTCAACCGTACGCGTATTGAAGAGTCACTTAACGCCGCCCGCAAGGCCGGTAAGGTGTACGAACTGCATTACGGCGACATGTCTGACTCCAGCAGCCTGAACCGTATTCTCGCCCTGGTGCGCCCTACCGAGATCTACAACCTCGCCGCGCAGAGCCACGTACGCGTCTCATTCGACTCGCCCGAGTCCACTGCCGACGTTGATGCCACCGGCGTCTTGCGTTTGCTCGAAGGCATCCGCAGCAACAAGCTCGACTCACGCTTTTACCAAGCCTCCACCTCCGAGCTCTACGGCAAGGTGGTGGAAACCCCGCAAACCGAGAACACCCCGTTTTACCCGCGCTCGCCCTATGGTGTGGCCAAACTCTACGGGTTCTGGATTACCAAGAACTACCGCGAAGCGTACGACATGCACGCCAGCAATGGCATTCTGTTCAACCACGAATCGCCGCGCCGCGGCGAAAACTTCGTGACCCGTAAAATCACGCTGACGCTCGCGCAAATTAAAGCCGGTAAAGCGGAAACGCTGCGCCTGGGCAACATGGATGCTAAGCGCGACTGGGGCTTTGCCGGCGACTATGCCGAAATGATGTGGATGATGCTGCAACAGCCGCAGGCCGACGACTACGTGGCCGCGACGGGCGAAATGCACACCGTGCGCGAGTTTGTGGAAAAGTCAGCGGCCTTGTGCGACTGGGACATTGTGTGGGATGGCACGGCCGAAAACGAAAAAGGCCGTGACCGCAAAACCGGCCGCGTGCTCGTGGAAGTCGACCCCAAGTTCTACAGACCCGCCGAAGTAGAACTCTTGCTGGGTAACCCCACCAGGGCTAAGACCGTACTCGGCTGGGAGCCCAAGGTCAAATTCGACGGCCTCGTCGAAATGATGATGTTGGCCGACTTGAAGGAACAGGGCATCAACTGAAAAGATGAAACATGAAATCGGAAATATGAAAGGAACACCGAACACAACGGATTGCCGGGCTGACTGTTCCTTTGCTCCTCTTGGTTTCTGATTTCATATTTCTGATTTCATATTTCTCATGCGCCTCTCTTACTACTCCTTCGACTCGCTGGGGAACCCGTGGGTTTCGGGCGGTGGTGCGGTGCGGGATTTCGAAGTGTTGCGCCGCTTCGCGCGACATGGCGCACAGGTCACTCTGTACGTGGCGTGGTACCCCGGCTTTGTGGATCGCACAGAAGATGGTGTAAAGATTAGAGGGATCGGGTTTGGTCGCTCGCACGGCCTGAATCGCGTGACCTTCACACTGGCGGCCAACCTGCGCGTGATGTTTGATCGTGCCGACATCGTAGGCAATAGCGCTTCCATTTTCGCACCGATATTGACCGGGCTTTTGCGCCGCCGCTTTTATGCGGTCTACCACCATCGCGTGGGCGCGCGGTCGATTGAAAAATTCGGCATCCTTGGGTGGATCCCTCGGCTGTGGGAAATGTTGATGCTGGGCTGTGGGCGCCGCTATGTGATCTCCAACGCGACCTTGGCCGAACATGTACGCGCCCACAATAAAAACGCCTCCGTGTTTGTGACTTTTAACGGGTTCGCCCCGTCGTTACTCGACCTTCCACGCCGAGCGTCCCACACCCTCACCCCCAGCCCCTCTCCCTCTGGGAAAAGGGCTGGGGGTGAGGGTGTTGCTCAAGTGAGTCCGTTCGTCCTTTTTATAGGCCGGTTTGACGTCTACATGAAGGGGCTCGATTTGTTGATCCCCGCATGGGCCGATACGCTGGCCGCACGCGGCATCGACCTGGTGCTCGCAGGCCGCGCCTCACCGGGCGACTTGGAGACCGTACGCGCTTTGGTGCCGCCGGCGTTTCGCGACCGCGTGCATGTGGAAACCTCCGTGAGCGAAGAGCGTAAAGCCGAACTGTTATCCACCTGTTTGTTCTTCGCGTCGCCCTCACGCTTTGAGGGCTTCGGCATCGCGGCGCTTGAGGCCAACGCCGCCGGCGTGGCCGTACTCGCAACCGATACAGATGGGTTCCGCGACAGCCTCGCCCTGGGCACAACCGCCTTCGCGGTTCCCGTTGAAGATGTGGCCGCATTGCGAGAGGGCTTGACGCGCCTCGCCGAGGACGTCACCTTGCGCGAGGGGCTCGGCGAGGCCGGGCGCGCCCGCGCGCGCGGGTTCAGCTGGGACGCGATCGCCGATAAAGAATGGGATTGGATCGTCGGCGAAACCTCCCCAAAGTCGCGCCAAACGGGAGGCCCGCGTGCCGAAGGCTAAGCAGGTCCTTTCGCTGGCCCTCAAGATTTTGGTGCCCTTAGGCATTGTCGCGTGGATCGTGCACGATTTGGATTTTGCAGCCACGGGTGCGCTCCTAAAAACCTTCCCGCCCGGGCTGTTCGTTTTGGCCATGGTCATTCAACTGACGATGCAATCGCTGCATGCCGCCCGTTGGAAAACCCTGACCGGACGCGCCGAAATCCCCTACCGCGATTTTATGGGCTTTGTCTCTCTGGGGTACGTATTGGCCATCGTGTCCCCCTCGGCGCTGGTTTCTGATTCAGCAAACGCGTGGCTCATGGGCAAGCGCAACCAATCGGTCGTCTTATCGATATCCGCCATGGTCGCCGGTCGCTTGCTCGGTTTTGTCGCCATGGTCGGCTTTTTTCTGATCGCACTGCCGAGCCACCTGTGGATCTTCAAGCTACCTCTGTTTAAAGCCGCCGACACTGAGGCGCTGTGGTTGCTCGCACTCGTCCCCGTTGTCCTGATCGTCCTCATCCTCATCGTACGTCGCCGCCCGGCCTGGCTTGAAACTTTCCGGGCGCGCGTGGTGAGTGTGTGGAATCAGGCTGGGCAGGTCTTTCTGCGTCGTCGCGCCGTGGTCGTGGGGCTTGGCCTTAGTTTTGTGTTACAAGGCCTTCAATTGACCCTCCCCTGGCTCGGGTTTCACGCCATGAACATCCCGGTCAAGTTCTCGGACGTGATGTTCTTGGTACCCTTGGCCACCTTGATCACCTTGGTTCCGGGCCTCGGGCAGGCCGGCATCCGCGAAGGCATCATATTCGTGCTCTTTTCCACCTTGCCGGGGGTCACACGCGAGCACATTGTCGCCAGCTTTGGGTACAGTTATGCGCTATTCGTGGTGATGGGCCTACTCAACCTCGGGTTCGCGGTTTGGGCCCTGCGTCTGCACCGCTCGGGCCGTAAATTGTATCGTTGGTTTTTCCCGCCAGATGACAGGAACGTCCCATGAAAATCGTGATTTTGGCCGGCGGCTTCGGCAGCCGTCTCAGCGAAGAAACCCACCTGCGGCCCAAGCCGATGGTCGAAATCGGCGGACGTCCGATTCTGTGGCATATCATGAAGCTCTATGCGGCCGCCGGCCACACCGAGTTCATCGTATGCTGCGGCTACAAGGGCTATGTGATCAAGGAATACTTCGCCAACTATTTCCTCCATCACGGCGACGTGACGTTTGACTTGGCCAAGGGCACCATGGATGTTCACCAGAGCAATGCCGAGCCCTGGAAAGTCACCTTGGTCGACACCGGTGAAAACACCATGACCGGCGGCCGTCTGCGCCGCGTGCGGCAGCACCTCACCGAAGGCGAATCGTTCGGGTTCACTTACGGCGATGGCGTGAGCGACGTCGACATTAAAGCCCTCGTCGCCTTTCATAAGGCCCATGGCCGCAAAGCCACCCTCACGTCCGTGCAGCCGCCAGGTCGCTTCGGCGCCATCGATTTGACTGGCGATGCGGTCACCCGCTTCCACGAAAAGCCGCAAGGCGAAGGCGGTTGGGTCAACGGCGGGTTCTTCGTGCTCGAGACCTCGGTCATCGACACCATCACCGGTGACGACACGATCTTCGAACGCCAACCCCTCGAAACCCTCGCGACCGCTGATCACCTGCGCGCCTTCCGCCACGGCGGGTTTTGGCAACCGATGGACACGCTCCGCGACAAACAACACCTCGATGATCTCTGGGCGCGCAATGCCGCCCCTTGGAAGACATGGTAAACCCGCAGTTTTGGAAAGACCGTAAAGTCTTTCTGACCGGTCACACCGGATTCAAAGGCTCATGGCTCACGCTTTGGTTGCGCGAATTGGGTGCGGTCACAACGGGCTACTCGCTAAAGACTCCCCCGAGCGTCCCAGATTTATTCTCTCTCGCCAACCTCAGCACGGAGTGTTTGGGGGGTGCCCTCACCCCCAGCCCCTCTCCCAGAGGGCGAGGGGAGGAACACACAGCCAGAGACCTGAGGGGTGATATCGGTGACACGGTCCGCGTGACCGAGAGCCTCAAAGCTTCAGGCGCGGAAATCGTGTTCCACCTCGCGGCGCAGCCGCTGGTGCGCGAGTCCTACCGCGACCCCGCCGAAACCTGGCGCGTGAACGTGATGGGCACGCTCGCGGTGCTCGAGGCCTGCCGCGCTTGCCCCACGGTTAAAACCATCGTGATCATCACGACCGACAAGGTGTACGAAAACCCCGAGCGCGGCCTGGCCTTCGGCGAAGACGACCCCCTCGGTGGGCACGACCCGTATTCAAGCAGTAAGGCCGCCGCCGAAATTTTATGCGCCTCGTGGCGGCGTAGTTTTGTCGAGAGCGACCCCACGCGCACGGTAGGCCTCGCCACCGCGCGCGCCGGTAACGTGATCGGCGGCGGCGACTTTGCGGTCGACCGCCTCGTGCCCGATCTCGTGCGCGCCAAACAAGCGGGCACAGACACGCGCCTTCGCTACCCTGATGCGGTACGCCCGTGGCAACATGTGCTCGAACCGCTCGGCGGCTACATCCGCCTCGCCGAAGCCCTACACGGCGACCCGCGCGGGTTCTCCACCGCCTTCAACTTTGGGCCCGATAAAAATGACTTCCGCCCGGTGCGCGAAGTCGCCGATCGCGTCAGTGGCGCATTGGGTTCAACCTGGATCCACGAACAGTCGCCGCAAGTGCACGAAGCGGGTTTACTCACGCTCGACAGCACGCGCGCGGCCAGCCGCCTCGGGTGGGTGCCGCGTCTGCCCTTTGTCGAAACCCTAAACTGGACGTCATCGTGGTACGCACAATGGCTTGCAGGGGCAGACGCGCGCACGCTCACCCTCGCGCAAATCCGCGCGTACCAAACCCTAATCCAAGCGCCATCTTAAGGTTCACACAGCACCCGATAGACCGCGCCCGTCACCCCCTGATTTCTTCACCGCTTTTCCGCCGAGTCCCATGACACATTCCTCTGATTCATCCAATCGCCAAGCTGAGCTCAAAGAGCAAATCCTCAAGCTCACGCGTGAATTTTCCGCGCTGGCACACGGTGCCAATCGCCCGGCCGCCCAAAACCAGATGCCGTTTGTGCCCGGCGAAACCGTCATCCCCTATGCGGGCCGCGTGTTCGATCAAGATGAGGTCGAAGCGGCGATTTCAACGACGCTCGACTTTTGGCTGACACTTGGGCCAGAAGGCGATGCCATGGAAAAAGAGTTGGCGGCCTTCTTGCGCGTGAAGCGCAGCTTGCTGGTCAACTCAGGTTCGTCGGCCAACCTCGTCGCCGTCTCGGCGCTCACGAGCTATAAACTCGGTGACCGCCGGGTAAACCCCGGCGACGAAGTGATCACGGTGGCCGCCGGCTTCCCCACCACGGTCGCACCCATTTTGCAAAACGGCTTGGTGCCTGTATTCATCGACAACGACCCCTCTACGCTCAACGGCCGCGTTGATCAACTCGAAGAGGCCTTTGTTCCGGGCAAAACCAAGGCCGTGATGATGGCGCACACCTTGGGCAATCCGTTCGACCTCGCTGCGGTCACAGCCTTCTGTGAGAAACACAATCTGTGGCTCATCGAAGACAACTGCGATGCACTCGGCTGCTTGTACGACGAACGCCCCACCGGTAGCTTCGGCGACCTCTCCACGCAATCATTTTACCCACCGCACCATTTGACCATGGGCGAAGGCGGCGCGGTCAACATCGTGCGCGATATGAAACTCAAAATCGCCGTGGAAAGCTTCCGCGATTGGGGCCGCGATTGCTGGTGCGCCAGCGGTAAAGACGACACGTGCAAAAAGCGTTTCGGGTGGCAACTGGGCGAATTGCCGGAAGGCTACGACCACAAATACATCTACAGCCACTTGGGCTACAACCTCAAGCCGCTCGACACGCAGGCGGCGATTGGTCGTCAGCAACTCAAAAAGCTGCCGTCGTTCGTGCAAGCGCGTATCGATAATTGGGAATATTTGCGCCGCGGCCTTGCAGGCCTCGAGCAGTACCTTGAATTCCAACTGCCTACGCACGCCACCGGTTGGACGCCTGAAGGTTTCACCTGGGATGACTCGGGCCACCACACCGTGTGCTCATGGTTCGGCTTTATGATTCTGGTGCGGCCCGATGCGCCGTTCACACGCCGCGCCTTGGCGCAGGCATTAGATGCCGCCAAGATCGGCAACCGCATGTTGTTTGGCGGCAACTTGCTCCGTCAGCCCGCGTTCGTGCAATTGCGTAAAGACCGCCCCGATGCCTTCCGCGTGGCCACCACCATGACCGGAGCCGACCGCATCATGAACGAATCACTCTTCGTTGGCGTCTACCCCGGCCTCACGCACACCATGATGGATTACATCATCGACACCGTGCATGCCTTCGCCCGCAAGGCGAAGGGCTAACAGGCGCACCGCGAGGGAAAAACATGTCGATGTTCGCCTTTGAAAACACACCGTTTGCGGGCCTGACGCTCATCCGTCCGCGCTTGTTTACCGATGATCGTGGCCTGTTTGTGAAAACCTTTCACGCTGATTTATTCAAAGATGCGGGAATCGACTTTTCACCTGTTGAAGAGTTCTATTCGATCTCACGTATGGGTGTGGTGCGCGGCATGCACTTTCAACTCCCGCCGCACGATCACGCCAAACTGGTGTATTGCTCCACCGGCAGCGTGCTCGATGTCGTCGTCGATTTACGCAAAAACTCGCAGACCTACGGCCAGTATTACGCAACCGAGCTTTCTTCGGAAAGTCGCACCCAATTATTTATTCCCTCCGGTTTTGCCCACGGGTTCCTCGCGCTCGAGGACAACAGCACGATGACCTACCTCACGGGCACGGTTCACAACCCCGCGTCTGACGCAGGGATTCGTTACGATTCCTGTGGGTTCGAGTGGCCCGTCGACGACCCGATCGTTTCAGAACGCGATCTAGCCTTCCCCACACTCGCCGCCTTCAACTCTCCGTTTTAAAAGGGATTCTGGTGGTGAAAGTTTTGGTCATCGGGGGTTCTGGACTTGTAGGGTCTCACATTGTGCGCGCCGTGCGAGCGCGCGGGCATGAGGCCATCGGCACGTTCCGTACCGCACGTGTAGAGCCCGACGCAGGCCTCGTTCAATTCGATGCGGGTCACCGTGAGCACTACGAAGCCTTACTCGACACCCATCGGCCCGACGTCGTCGTGCACGCCGCCGGGTGGACCTGGGTCGACGGCTGTGAGGCCGACCCCGCGCGCGCTCACGAAGAAAACTCACGCCAGCCCGCGGACCTCGCGACAGTCTGTAGCGCACGCGGGGTGCGCTTCGTCTACATCTCAACCTCTTATGTGTTCGACGGGGCGACGCAGGCATCGCAGCCCTACGACGAGTTGTCGCCCACCGGGCCAGACTCGGCACTCGGTGTCTACGCGCTTAGCAAGCTTGAAGGCGAGCGCGCGGTGTTGGCTGCAACCGCCGGGCAAGCCCTAGTCGCGCGCGTCATCTGCGTGTTCGGGGAAGACGTGGCGCGCAAAAACTTTGCCTGCCAAGTCTGCGACGCTCTGGTCGCCGGCAAAACCATGCGATTACCGTCCGACCAATGCGGCAACCCCACGTGGGCCGGCGACATCGCCCACACCTTGGTCGAGCTGTTAGAAAAGGCTGAGCGCGGAGTCTGGCACTTGGGAGGGGCAGACCCCGCATGCGACCGCATTGAATGGGCCAACCGGCTTGTGGCGGCGTTCACACGTGTGGGCGTCACGGCGCAACCAGGATTTGAACTCGTGGGCGTACCGACCGCCACGCTCGGCCAAAAAGCACCGCGCCCTTTGCATGCAGGCATCGTGTCGGCGCGGCTCGCCACGCCGACGATGCTCAGCACGCTCGATGATGAAGTCTATCGCCGCATCGCGCACGGTGCCGCGAAACCGCACTCGCCATAAGCCTAAAACGGGTTTCTGACAACCAACCCACGCTGATTCAGCGTCGCATCATCCACGCGGCGCATGCGCTGCACGACGCCGCGCTTTGAGAGCGCGACGTTGAGATTCCAATACGCCGCAGCGATCGCCGCCGTTTCGGCCCAAGCATTCCGCACGTTCCCGCGCGCCAATTGCGCCACAATGCTGGCAAGGCTCACGACCAAATACGTCGGCACAAACACCGTCAACATCAGTGGCCCGGCATTTTTGAAGTAGGTCCAAATGCGATTGCGGCGACCCCGAAAGCGGTTCCACAAGAAAAACGATTTAGCCGTCGAACCTTGACCCACATGATGAATGATCGCACCCGGCGCATACCCGATCCGATAATCCAGCATGTTCAAGCGCCAGCACAAATCGACTTCTTCGAAATACATCTTGTAATCGTCGTCGAGGCCACCCGCCTCCTCGTACACGTCGCGGCGGATCGCCATGCCGCAGCCATCGGCACGGAACATCGGCGTATTCGTCGTCTGTTCATCGGGCATCAAGTGCGTGCGCCCACACCAATCGAGACGCCACCGCGCGTTTTGCTGCTTAAGCGGGTCTGACGCCTCGCGTACATCCGAACTGATCACTTCATAACCGGTCTCGCGAATCCGATCATCGAGACGGCGCAGCCAGTCGGGTTCGACGCGCGCGTCCGAATTGAGCAGCACCAAGTATTCGCCTTTGGCCTCACGCGCCAGCGTGTTCACGCCACCCGCGAAGTAGCGCGTATGCTCCACCTCGAACACGCGAAAGCGAGGGTCCTTGATATTTGTCCGCACCCACTCGGCTTCAGCGTCGGGCGATCCGTTATCCAAGAAAAGCACCTCATAGGTGGGGCCTTCAAGGTTCAACAACGAACCCAAGCATTCGTCTAAAAACCGCAAGCTGCGAAAGCTCGTGATCAAGATGGAATGGCGGGGAGGTGGCGCGCCACCCTCCGCAGTATCAATCGATGTCATGCGCGCCGGTATCCAAAAACAGGGGGATGTTGATCAACAGGGTTTAGGCGGCGGCGGGCTTGCGGCCCGCGCCAAACCGGTTGTAGAGCCAGAGCACCAGAGCGAGTACCACCAGCGAAAGGAGTGACACCAGCAAGCCAGTGCGCAGCCACGGCGAGCTGTACGTGATCTCCACCACGTTGGGGCCTGCTTCGAGCTGAACACCGCGGAATGCAAAGTTGGTGCGCAAGAGCGGCACGGCCTTGCCGTTGACCGTGGCCTGCCAATGCGGGAACCAGGGGTCGGCAATCACGAGTAACCCGGCGTAAGGGGCGTTGACTTCGTAGACCTGGCGCCCCAGTTCCCATGCTTTTTCAACGGCCTCAACCGGAGCCGGCGTGCCAGCGGAATCGCCGCGCGTGCCACCCGAGACCAACGCTTCAGCGGTTTCAACGGCCACAAACGCCACGGCGCGCGGGTTGAACCCTGGTGTTTGAATCCCGCGCAACGCGGCGGAATCGTCGACGACATCCCACGCCGGCACGAGCATCGCCCGGGGCAAGGCGGTCACGTTGGGGACGACCTGAATACCCGGCACGTTCGGCACCCGGTAGGCGAGGTACTTCACATTCAGCAAATCGAGGAACACGCTGCCAGACACCGAACCGTCGGCAGCTTGTTGCAGCCCCGCCATGTAGTTCGGGTTGTTGCGGTAATCGTTACCACGCAAGGCGCGCATATGGCGCATCTCATGATCCGCAAAACCATCCACGGTTTCAATGCCGTAGTACTGCGTGTTCACACCTTCGAACGTACCCGGCAACCCGAACACGCGAAAACGCGTGGGGTCGGCCTTGAGGCGGTCCACCACGGGGTCGTGATGCAAAATGCGCTCGGTGGGAACCGCTTGTAAAAAGTGCGAGTTGACCCAGTACGCGTCGACCACCGTGACCGCCAAGGCGATCAAACCAAAGGCCATCGGCTTGCGCGCCTTCAGCAAGAAGGCGGCGGAAGCCCAGGTCAACACGCCCACCAGCGCGGCAGCACGCAGCGCCCCAATGGTAAACGCACCCATCGCTGCGTCTTGCCGCGCGAAGTTGGGGATCTGCGTTGTATCCACCATGAAATTCCAAATACCGTAAGGGATAGACGGCACTAGCCCGAACAGGGCCAATAACCCCGCGACCGCATACCCCCACACCGTCAAACGCTTTAGAATATGGGCGCGCTTGGCATCTGGAATCGCGTCGGGCCCCTGGGCGGAAAAGCGGCGCAACGTTTCCGCGCTCATCATGAGCAGTGCGGCCGCCAACCAGAACAACATCATACTCGGCGCGCGGAAGAACTTCAGCCCGGGCACGGTTTCGTACATGATGCGGAACACCGGCGTGTGGGCGCCCAAGCCATACAATATGGCCAACAACCCCACACCACCCCAAAACCAATGCCATTTGGTGCGTAAGGCCAACAAGCCGAACAGCGCTAAGAACCAGACCAGCAGACCCGGGTATTCGGCGTTCAGTTTGAAGAAGTTGCGTCCCCAATAGTTTTCGACGATGCCGCCAAACTCGGGCACAAGCAGCGAGGCGGTTTCTTCAGGGTGCATCGACCAAGAGGTCGAGTATTCGTATGTGGTGCGTTCGCCCGCACCACGAATGCTGAACTCTTCGTTGTACTTGACCGGCGGGTAGAACATGTAAAAGAGCAGGCCTACACCAAGAATGATCGGCACCCAAAAACGGAAGAGGAGTGAGAGCGCCTCACCGAAGCGCTTGGCCCGCAGCGCGGGGATCAGGTGATAGAGCCACACCAGGAAGAACCCCATCAGCACGTAGTACGTGAACTGAAGGTGAGACGTCGAGACGAACACCGCCACCGAAACCGAGAGGCCCAGTAGCGACTTCCAGCTGGCGCCCGGCGCCAGCGAGCGCAATAAGAAATAAGTGGCCAGCGGCAGCCACGCAAGGATGTGGAACTTACCGTCGTGCCCGCCGAAAATCAGCGAGATGAGGTAGGTGTTCAGCATGTACGCCACGGAGAGTGCGACGGACATCCACGCTTCCAGTTTGAAGTAGCGCTGCACCAGCACATACGTGGTCAGACCAGCGATCAAGGTATGCAGCACAAAGCCGACCGTCACCACGTGGGTGATCGGGAGCAAAAGCCCGAGGATCAGGAAGATTGGGTAAAGGCCCGACCCGGCGTTGGCATCCCACGTGGGCATGCCGCCCAAGAAGAACGGGTTCCATTGGGGTAGTTCGCCGCGGCGCAAACCGTCGAAGTACCACTTCCACGCCGGTGAGTTCATTTGGTCGGAGGCGAACAGCACATCGCCCGAGAGCAAGGTGGAGAGAAACGGCAGCAGGCCCACGAGGGCGACGACCAGCATCATCTTCCAATGAACCGAAAACCAACTTGCCGACCCAGCGGATATCGAATTGCTTGCTGTTTTCACGTGCACTCCTCAGCCGGCGACCTAGCCGGCACGTTAACGTCAAACGCCCTAAAACCCGCCCCCATTTCCACCATCGGGCAGGCCCCTTCGGGCACCGGGAAAGGATAGAAAGCCCCAAATCAAATAACCGCCCGCAGGTGCCCTAGAGGCCGGGGACACACGCCCTGCCCCAAGTGACCACTATCACTTTTATGACTATCGTAATATGCCCCCCTCCCCTGGAGTTTGCCCATGTCGATGACCTCTCCCAGCCGTGAGACCCTAAAAGAGTTTTCCGCGTCCGTAGATTTCTGGTGGCATAGCATTGACCTCGGGCAAGGCGTGGTCACACCAGGCCGCAAGACCGCACCGGTGCTCGCGAGCGAACTTGAGTCGCTGCACATGCCCGACCTCACCGGCAAATCCGTGCTCGATATCGGCACCTTTGACGGCTACTTCGCATTCGCTGCCGAACGAAAAGGCGCCGAACGTGTGGTAGCGTTTGACCACTATGTGTGGTCCCTCGATTTGCCAGCCCACATCGCCTACATCGCGGAGTGCAAGCGCAAGGGCGTCACACCTTTGCCCAACGAACAAACCCCCGAATGGCAACCCACAAAACTCCCGGGGCGGCGCGCCTATGATGCCGCTCATAAGGCTTTAAACAGCCGCGTTGAAACCGTCGTTGGGGATTACATGCTCTCCGACCCCGAGCCCAATGCAGCCTTCGATGTCGTACTCTACCTCGGTGTGCTTTACCATATGCCCGACCCGCTCGCTTCACTCAAGCGTGTCGCCCACTTGACCAAAAAAGGTGGCATGGCCATCGTCGAAACGCATGCAGCCCTCATCCCGGGTTACGAACATCTTGAACTGAGCGAGTTCTACTCCGCCGGCCAAATGGATGGCGACACCACGAATTACTGGGGCCCAAACATGCAGGCATTGGTGGGGTTATGCCTCGCCGCAGGCTTCACGCGCGTTGAGGTCAAAGCAGATTACGCCGCATTTTGGAAGCGGCGAGGCGGTGTGAAAGGGGCGCGGCAGAAGTTTGAATTAACGCGTAGAGAACAAGGCACAGCGGCCGCTCTCAAATTGATCGCGAGCCATGTGATTCGTCGGTTACCCCTGGCCTCGCTCTTCACCGCCAAGCGGCCGCTGCATTATCGCGCCGTGGTGCACGCGTACAAGTAGGCCGACTATTCCGTCGGACCACACCAGAGGTCAGGCTTCTGTGGAAGGGCCCGTGTAGTAATCGGTCTCAAAACGCCGGGTGCGTAAAACATCCATAAACGTACCCGGCTTTTCGGTTCGGCTTAGACGGAAAAACACCGCCGTCGCAAGCCCCGGAAAAACCTTGGCCAAAACGCGGCTCACACCCGCCGGAAATGGATAGAAAGCGCTCCCCTTAAAATCGGTCAGCGCAAAGTATCCGTCACAGGTCGCAAACTTGGTGAAGCCCTCGCGGGTAAACCCGCGCACATGCGGCCCTAAAACCTTCATGCCCGAAGGTTGACGACCCATGAGCAACAACAAGCGATCGTGCCACGCGGCTAGGTTCGGTACCCCCACGAGGAACAAGCCGTTCGGCTTGAGTACGCGTGAGACTTCAGAGAAAATAAAGAAGATGTCTTTGGTGTGCTCGAGCACTTGGTTCATCGAAATGACATCGAGACTTTGGTCGGCAAACGGCAGCGGGTCGCGTTCCACATTAATCGGGTGGGTCACGATGCCCTTGGCGGCGCAGATCTCGCGATAGGGGCCGTAGCCCTCGAGCCCGTGCAGTTCACACGCGCCGCCCACAGTGCGGGCCATGAGTGCGAGGTCATCACCTTGCCCGCACCCTAAGTCCAAGATGCGTACCGGCGCGCCCGCGGGCAGCGTGCGCGCCTGCGCGGCCACCCAACCCGCGAGGATCGGACGACCATACGACAGGTACTCCGTCCCGCCCTTCAGGCGGACGAAGAAATCGTATAGGGGATCCAATAGGGCCATAACTTTTTTGACGGTAGACAGTTGTAGGTAGCGGAAGGCGGTTATGTAGGGGCACGTTGCAACGTGCCCCTACCGATTACCGTTTCGCCTTCCGCAACAACCAGATCTCTTCTTTGCCCACGCGTTCGGGAACGCTCTTCTTGGGCACGATGCGCTCTTCGAGCTCGAGCACGCTGTCGAGGCGGGCCATCAGCTCACCTTCGGAGGTCGGGTGCGGCGGGCCTTCGAGCGAGGTGGTTTTGATCAGCGGGTAAAACAGCGCGATCACGAGACCGCCCGGGCGCAACATCTTGTCCCACACCTCGAAGTACTCATCGCGACGACCGGGGTGGATCGCGCTGAAGCAGCCTGACTCGTAAATGATATCGAACGGATCGGTGCTCTTGGGCATCATCTCGAACAAGTCGATGTTGAGCACCGAAAGCTTCGGGTTCTTCTCGGCCAAGGCCGACAAGCCGCTCACCGCGCTTTGCGCAAAGTCAACCGCCACGGTCTCGTGACCGCGTTGGGCCCACGCCGCGGCATCATGGCCGCGGCCTGCGCCCGGCACCAACACGCGGCCCTTTTTGGGGCACAGTGGGTTCTTGAAAAACTCGGTCAGCACGGGGCTCACCTTGCCCAGGTCCCAGGTGTCTTTCTTATCCTGGTACAGCGATTCCCAGTATTCCGGTAGATTTTGAGTCAGCATGTTCAGGCAACTTTCTTCAGAGGTATAGCGAGTTGGCCGCACGCAGCCAGAATATCTGGGCCGCGCGGCCGACGCCGCAGCACTTCAAAATCACCGTGGCGGAGAACGGCTTCAAAAGCCAGAATCTCTTCCTCGGAGGGAGGCTGCAGCGTAGGGTCCTCCCCCTTATTCAGGGGGATGAGATTGATTTTGCAGTTGCGTTGCGACGCGATGCGTTTCAGCTCGCGGGCCGCCACGGCCGTGCAGGTACGATCCTTAATCAGGATGTATTCGAAGGTCAGCTTCTGGCCGGTGAGCGTGATGTATTCATCCGCCGCGGCGAGCAAGGCCTCAATGTTCCACCGGCGGTTCACCGGCATCAGCGCCGAACGCACTTCGTCGTTGCTGCCATTAAGGCTGACTGCCAGTTTAAAGTCGGGCGCGCGTTGCGCCCATTCGCGAATCTTGGGCACGATACCCGACGTCGACACCGTAATGTGCGATTTGCCGATACCGAAACCGTCTTCGGCGTTAATGGTCTCGCACGCGGTGGCCACGTTCTCAAGATTGTGCAGCGGCTCACCCATGCCCATGAAAATCACATTGGATAAACGGGCGCCGTCTTGATCGCGCACAAAGCGCGCGATGCGATGCACCTGCTCCAAAATTTCACCCAAGGTGAGGTTACGGATAAAGCCCATGGTTGCGGTGCGGCAAAAGGTGCAGCCCATCGCGCACCCCACCTGAGACGACACGCAAATCGAACGGCGGTCGCCCGAGGGAATCATCACGGTTTCAAACACATGGCCGTCATGCGTCTCGAAGGCCCATTTCCGGGTACCGTCGACGCTATCTTGACGGGATTTCTCGCGAAGCACCGAAGTTTCGGCGGCTTCATCCAATTTTTCTATCAATTTCTTCGGAAGGTTGCTCATCTTCTGGAAATCGCTTTCCAAATGACTGAACATCCACTCGCGGATTTGGCGGGCGCGAAAGCGCGGCTCGCCCAATGTGGCCGTAAAGTCCTCTAGGGCCTCTCTGTCAAGGCTAAGTAGATGCAGTTTGGCCATAGATACGCAAATCTAACAAATTCATGGGGTTGTATAAACTGCCCCTGTGAGCAAGCGCGGGGGCCAAGGCCATGAACCGAGATGCCGCAGTCGCGGTAATTCGCCTGATTTCGCCAGAAACAACCCCAGAACCCCACTATTTGATCCTTCGGCGGGCCCAAAACCCACGCGACCCATGGTCGGGCCATTTCGCCTTCCCCGGGGGTCGCCGCGAACCGGGCGATGCCGATTTACGGGCCGCCTGCCACCGTGAAACCCTTGAAGAATGCGGGATCGACCTCACCACCGCCATTTTCGTGGACACCTTGCCCCTGACCGAAGCCGGCAATGCTTTGGGCATCCCGGTTGCCGTCACGCCTTACCTATTCGAGCTCACCACACGCCCCACAGTCACGCTCGACCCGATCGAATGTGCCGCCTTTCACTGGGTGCCCGAATCCCAATTCCGCAGCCCCACCCATCAGACCCACATCGCCCCCATCCCCGGGTCCGACCGCCGCTTTCCAGCCGTGGCGCTCGACGACGGGCACATTTGGGGCTTTACTTACAAGGTTTTGGCCGACCTGCTCGATTTACCCCGACAGGATTAAAAGGCAAAAGCCAGGGATTTGGGGGTGGATGGTTCAAACCCCCGGGTGTTATTTACGGACCTCGGAAGGGCCCCCCTCTCTAGCTTCGCTGGAGAGGGCGCGGGGGTGAGGCTCAGAATCCAGTTTTAACCGTCAGGCCAAACTCGCCGTCGTTCCGGCGGGTTGAGGTCACAGGCAGATCGCCGATCACTTGCACCGCGGTGAACCGCCCGAGCTTCCATTCGTACGACGAACCAACACGGGCGTACGTTCCGGTATGCGCTGCGGTGACGTCGGTTTGCGCGAGCGTGAACCCTTCGAGCGTGCCGCGCCCGTGCATCCACCCCACCCCGAGGCGTGCTTGTACCTCGCGGTCGGCGTGCGGGTTGACGAGCACAGCGGCTTCCCCCGTCGATCCATGATCTTCCCCCCCGTGCGCGAGCTTGGCGAATCCTGTCGACGCAGTGTGAGCAGAGGAGTTCATGGTATCGGCATCGTGATGTCCAAATTCAACCGCAGTGCTCACGCCGAACATGCCGGTTGCGTACCACATTGTTCCCGATGCCGTCGAGAAGTCACGGCGCAGGCCTATCCAAGGCAGCAGCATGTGGTGATCGCCCGCGAGGCCATCCGCTTGATTGCCCAGCGGCAACTCCCACTGCACCCCCACTTCACCACTCCACGCGTACGACAGCCGCCGCGCGTAGCGCCCCATCACCACCGGATTGGAAAACCCTGTTGAAATCGAACCCCCGTTGTCAAGACGGGTAAAAGGAACTTCGGCACCCACGGCGAATCCGTTGTGGTTGAAAAACACCCGCGGGGCGGTCACCACGTAATGACCTTCGTCTGCACCGATTTCGTAGGAGACAAAGCGATTGCGCAGCGCGGCCTCAACCGTAGGGGTCTCGCCGTGGCCCGCCGGGCGGGGGCAGCTTTGCAGCCCGCAAAATGCCGAGGCACTCGCGGTTAAAAAAGACACAAGCGCCAACGCGCTCAGCACAGGACGAAGAGGGGAGAATCTGGACATGCTTCAATCGTAGCGCCTGGGCACGCGGATCAGGATGCCGCAGAATGTGGCAGGGGGAGCCAGAGTGGAACGTGGGAAATGGGAAGTGGGAAATAACCACGGCTTGCAGATCAAGAAAGCGGACTGTCTTTGTATTTCCCATTTCCCACTTTCAACCGTCCACCGTCTACCGTCTACCGTCTTCCCCAAGTAGATTTCCCTCATGCCCACCGCCCGCCCCAACTACCTCGCACCGAGCATTTTAAACAGCGATTTCGCGCGCCTGGGCGAGATGGTAGAGGCCATTACACGCGGCGGGGCCGATTGGGTCCACGTGGATGTGATGGACGGACATTTTGTGCCCAACCTGACCATCGGCCCGGTGGTGGTGGAGGCGTTACGCGCGGTCACCACCTTACCACTCGATTGTCACCTCATGGTGAACGAACCCGAGAAAATGGTACCGTGGTTTGCCGCTGCAGGCGCCGACTCAATCACAATTCATGCCGAGGCGACGACCGATTTACCTGCGCTGGTGCGCTTGATCAAAGCGAGCGGCACACACGGTAAAACCATTCGGGCCGGCGTGAGCTTGCGACCAAACACAAGCCTTGACGCGTTAGAGCCCGTACTGGCAGACCTCGATATGGTGTTGCTCATGTCTGTTCACCCGGGCTTCGGCGGCCAAAAGTTTATGCCCGAAGCCCTCGATCGCGCGCGCGCCCTGCGCGCCCGCTGCGAAGCGCTCGGCCTGAACACCACGATCGAAATGGACGGCGGCATTGGCGCGTCGAACCTGCGCGAAGTCGCCGACGCCGGGGTCAACGCCTTCGTCGTCGGCTCGGCCATCTTCCGCGCCCCCGACATCACCGAGGCCACTCGCACGTTGAAAGCGCTTCTTCAATAAAGCAACGACGCATCGCGCCGGTCGTTGCCCGGTTAACATATATCTGGGTAACGCAAAAGCTGCTGCGTAAGACGGAGCGAGACCAAGAGAGGCGAGGCGCTCTGACGCAGTCG
>JBIIWL010000089.1:0-7260 GCA_044338885.1 Fibrobacteria bacterium | reverse complement strand
TGCTGACCGCTGACTGCTGACCGCTGACCGCTGACTGCTGACCGCTGACCGCTGACCGCTGACCGCTGACCGCAGCCTTAAAACGCCCTACCGATGTTCAGATTCAAGATCGGAAAGGTCATGAATTTTCGGTCGCCGTCACGGTCAGTGACATAGCCGCCCTGATACCCCGCCTGAATTTCGACCACATAGTGGTCGTGATTGATGAACTTGGTGCCCACGAAGGGCCCGCCACCCCAGGCGGTCCATACATTGGTGAAGTCAAGCGCGAGCCAGCTGCCATCGTCGTCGGTCATGTCTTGCCGGTAATCGGCGCGGCCCCAGAACCCTTCGAGGCCAAAGTGCGTGTTCCAGCGCTGTGGCGAACGGGGGTACCAGCGCAGCTGGGTCCCGATCTCTTGTAAATCCAAGCCCGGGCCGCGCCGGGCGCCGAACAGACTGGGGATCGTACCCACCCCGCCAAACAAGGTCACGCCAAAGTGCGGGGTGAGCGCCCGCTCGATCGACCCCTCGAGGGACAAGAACCCCAGCAAATGCACCGGGGAAATGGTCACCGTATACGGGTAAACCGGAACCGCGTCACCCCAGCGCACCGTATCAGGCCGGCCTGCAGGGCGGTCGGGAGCGATCTCCTCGACCATTGTACCGTCAGTGTCCAAAGAGTCTGCCGTGAGTGTGGTGAGGGCGCCTTGGGCCATTGCCCCGTGAATGCCGAAGCCAAGCAACAAGAAAAGGGTTGTTTTCATGGGGGGGAGGGTTTGGGCTTCTGGGTGTGAGAGGGGTGTTAAAACAGAGTACAACAGGAAAGCAATACAGCAATACAAGTGTACTGCATTCAAACAGTAAAAACAGAGTCCTCCGGTGCAGCCAGCGCCAGAAGAAAGTCCATCGTGCTGTACGGCTGTACTGTTGTACTGCTCCTAGGCTCCCAACCGTAGACTCTAGGCTATTTTCCATAAATTAGGGGTTTTTTCACGGGCTTGTGGGACACACTTCCCTACTCGCCCGCCCTCACCCCGAAAGATTCCGGCAGGAAACCCTCCATTTTTGATAGAAACCAGTCAAGCCCACCGGCAATTTTCACCCCATGAGCGAAAATTTCAGGATAAATTGAAACCAGAGTGAGGCTAAAACGCTTTCTTTTTAGGCCAACTTTGCTACTCTTCGCCTCGATCCGGAGTGAATTCGGATTTCAATCTGCGTGACTCTCGGAAAATCCGGGGACACGAGGCCTTTTCTCCCCCGGAGGATGCCACTTGGCAACGGACAAATCGACAGACAAAGCGACCGTAAAAACCAGTTCAAAATCCGAAAAACCGTCCGGCCTGCCGCGTGAGAAGCTCACGGTCATGCTGGAAAAGATGCTCCTCATCCGGTACTTCGAAGAGGCCAGCATCAAGGCCTACCAGCAGAAGAAGATCGCGGGCTTCTTGCACACCTACATCGGCCATGAGGCGGTGGGCGTGGGCATGCTCGAACACAAACTCCCCCAAGATTCCGTCGTCACCACCTACCGCTGCCACGGCCTGTATTTGGCTTTGGGCGGTAGCCCGCGTGAGGGCATGGCCGAATTGTTCGGCAAGGTCACCGGTTGCGCCCGCGGCAAGGGTGGCTCGATGCACTTCTTCTCCAAAGAGCTGAACTACCTCGGCGGGCACGGCATCGTCGGCGGCCAGTTCGGTATCGGTATTGGGGCGGCATTCAAGTCGAACTACACCGAAGACAACGCCGTCAGCTTCATCTGCTTCGGCGACGGGGCGACTCCGCAGGGCACCTTCCACGAGTGCCTCAACCTGGCCGCTTTGTGGGACTTACCGGCCATCTTCATTTGTGAAGACAACCAATATGGCATGGGCACCGCCAACAAGCGCGCGATCGCCAACACCGACATCGCCTCCAAGGCTGCGGCCTACGGCGTCAAGGGTTACACCATCGACGGTATGAACTTGGCCGAAGTGCACGAAGTCATGCGTCACGTGGTGAACGAGACCCGCACCAAGCGCCGCCCGTGCGTCGTGCACATGAAGACCTACCGCTTTTTCGGCCATTCCGTGTCGGATGCCGGCCTCTACCGCAGTAAGGAAGAGGTCGATTCGTACAAGGAACAAGACCCGATCGGCGTGGCGATCAATGAAATGCTCGCCAACAAATGGATGACCGAAGATGAGGTGAAGGCCTTGCAGAAGTCGATCAAAGCCCGCGTGCAAGATGCCGTAGACTTTGCCGATGAAAGCCCTGAACCCCCGATGGAAGAACTGACCCGGCACGTCTATAAGGACGAAGTTGCCAACATGGAGATTGCATAATGGCCGTCCTTGACCTCCGCGACGCGCTCAACCAAGCCCTTAAAGAAGAGATGACCCGCGATGACAAGGTGTTCATCGTGGGCGAAGAAGTGGCCGAATACAACGGTGCCTATAAAGTGACCAAAGGCTTGCTCGACCATTTCGGCCCCAAGCGCGTGATGGATACCCCCATCTCCGAATCTGGCTTTGCCGGCCTCGGCGTGGGTGCCGCCATGATGGGCCTGCGCCCCGTGGTTGAATTCATGAGCTTCAACTTTTCGCTCGTGGCCATCGACCAAATCATCAGCAACGCCGCCAAGATGTATTACATGTCGGGCGGCCTGTTTAACATCCCGATCGTGTTCCGCGGCCCCAACGGTGCGGGCCCGCGCGTGAGCTCGCAGCACTCGCACAATATGGAGTCGGTGTACGCCCACTTTCCGGGGCTTCACGTGCTCTCGCCCTCGAACCCGGCCGACGCCAAGGGCATGCTCAAAGCGGCGATCCGCTGCAATGACCCGGTGATCTTCCTCGAGAACGAGCTGAACTACAGCCTGAAGGGCGAAGTACCCGAAGGGGACTACATCGTGCCGATCGGTAAGGGCAACATCGTCCGCGCCGGCGACAAGGTGACCATCATCGCCTGGTCGCGCATGATGAACCTCGCCAAGTTGGCCGCTGAAGAGTTGGCGAAAGACGGCGTCGAGGTCGAACTGCTCGACCCCCGCAGCCTCAAGCCTCTCGACATGCCATTGATCGCGGAGTCGGTCAAAAAGACCGGCCGCGTGGTGATCGTTGAAGAAGGCCACATTTTCTGCGGCCTTGGCGCGCAGATCGCGGACAACATTTACACCCAATTGTTCGACTACCTCGATTCCCCGATCGTGCGCGTGGCCCAATCCGAGAACCCCATGCCGTACGCGGCAAATCTCGAAGCCGCCACCATGCCCTCGGTCGCCAAAATCATCGCAGCCGTCAACCAGGTCAGCTACCGTAACTAACACCACCGGTCCCACAGACGTGTAAGGGCGACCAATAGGTCGCGCATACGCTGTGGGCCCCCTAGGGAGACCTCAATGCCTACCAGCATCCTATTGCCCAGCCTCAGCCCCACCATGGAAGAGGGCGTCCTCGCCAAGTGGCTCGTTAAAGAAGGCGACCTCGTCAAAGCGGGCACCATGCTCTGCAGCGTGGAAACCGACAAAACCACGGTCGACTACGAAAGCATGGACGAAGGTTACGTCCGTAAGCTGTTGATTCCCGATGGCACCAATGCCAAGGTGAACCAACTGATCGCCATCCTCTCGGATGAAAAGGATGAAGACATCTCCGCGTTCCTCGCGAAAGAACTTGAGAAGAGCGCCAAGGTGACCGGTGGGGCCGCCCCGGCTGCCGCCGCCGCACCCGCCGCACCCGCACCGGTCGCGGCCGCACCGGCGCCCGTGGCAGCCCCCGCCCCTGTGGCAGTGGCCGCACCGGCCCAGCCCGCCCCTGTGCCGGCCGCCGTGGCCAACTCCGGCAAGGCTTCACCGCTTGCGCGCAAGCTGGCCACCGAGGCTGGTATTGCGGTTGGCTCGATCGCAGCCTCGGGCCCTGGCGGCCGCGTGATCGCCCGCGACGTGGAGGCCGCCAAGGCCAATCCCCCGGCGGTCTCCGCACCCGCCGCGCCCGCAGGCGCGGCCTCCGCCCCCAAGGGTGCCGGCAAATCTGAGGTCGTTCAGGTCCCGCATTTCGGTTCGCTCGCCGCCGTCAACCCGACGCGCGATGTGCCGCTCACCAAGATGCGCAAGATCATCGGTTCGCGCTTGCTTGAGTCGGCTCAGACCACACCGGTGTTCTTCGTCACGCAAAAGATCGAGATGGACACGCTCAACCGCGTACGCGCCGAACTGAACCGCGCCGCCGGTTACAAGATTTCGGTCAACGATTTGATCGTGAAGGCGTCGGCCTACGCGCTGCGTCAATACCCCGTCGTCAATAGTTCGTTCCATGGTGAATTCATCCGCGAACACGCCAACATCGACATTTGCGTCGCCGTGGCGATCCCCGATGGCCTCATCACCCCGATCGTGAAAAATGCCGATCAAAAGGGTTTGGGCGCGATCTCGCAAGAAGTGAAGGCGCTTGTGAACAAGGCGAAAGCCGGCAAGCTCGCCCCGGAAGAATTCCAGGGCGGTACGTTCACGATCTCGAACCTCGGTATGTTCGGCGTGGATGAATTCACGGCGATCATCAACCCGCCGCAAGCGGCGATCTTGGCCGTGGGCGGCACCAGCACGGAGCTGTACCTCGATAAGGACGGGACGCCGAAAGAGCGTCAGGTCATGAAGGTCACACTCAGTGCAGACCACCGCGTGATCGACGGCGCGCAAGGCGCGCAGTTCCTCGGCGGCCTGAAATCGTTGCTCGAAAACCCCGTTTGGTTAATGTTGTAGGAGATTGTACGCGCGAATAATTATTCGCCCCAACATGAAAACAACATCAACCATTTTTGGAGACGCACGTGGAAAACACATTTGATATCGTGGTCATCGGTTCGGGCCCGGGCGGCTATGTGGCCGCCGTTAAAGGCGCACAAGGCGGCAAAAAAGTAGCGCTCATCGAAAAGGCCGAACTCGGCGGCATCTGCCTCAACTGGGGTTGCATTCCCACCAAGGCCTTGCTCAAATCGGCCGAAGTGTTTGAGACTGTCAAGCATGCCGCCAGCTATGGCATTGGCGCGGGCGAGGCGACCGCCGACCTCGGCAAGGTGATCGATCGTTCACGCGATGTGGCCAAGCAGAACAGCAACGGCATCCGCTTTTTGATGAAGAAAAACAAGATCGAAGTGATCACCGGGCAAGCCAAGATTCTGGCCAAAGGTCTGATCGAAGTCACCGCCGCCGACGGCACCAAGCGCAGCGTGCAAGCGGGCGCGATCCTGATCTCGACCGGTGCGTCGCCGCGTCAGTTCCCGCAATACCCGATCGACGGCGAGTCGTTCCTCACCTACCGCCATGCCTTATCGCTCAAAGAGCAGCCCAAGAAGCTGCTCGTCATTGGCGCCGGTGCCATCGGCATCGAGTTCGCCTACTTCTACAACACCATCGGCACCGAAGTGCATGTGGTGGAAATGGCCCCCCAGATTTTACCCGTCGAAGACGAGGAAATCTCCAAGGGGTTGCTCGCCTCGTTCAAGAAGCAAGGCATCAACTGCTATGTGAGCTCGACGGTTGAAGTGAAGAAGGGAAAGAGCGGCGTTGAGGCCAAAATCATCGCCGCCGATAAAACCGAATCCACCCACACCTTCGATAAGGTGCTCGTGGCCGTGGGTATGGTCCCCAACTCGCACGACCTCGGTCTCGAGGCGGCGGGCGTTAAAACCGACGAGCGCGGCTTTATCACCGTGAACGCGCACATGCAAACCTCGCTGCCCGGCGTGTACGCCATCGGCGACGTCACCGGTAAGCAGATGCTCGCGCACAAATCATCGGCAGAAGCCGAAGTCGCCATCGCCCACATCTTGGCCGGCGGCTCAGAGACGGTCCATGGGCTTAACTACGGCCATATCCCGGGCTGCACGTATTGCCAGCCGCAGGTCGCCTCCGTCGGCCTTACCGAGAAAGCCTGTAAAGACAAAGGCATCGAGGTCAAGATCGGTCGCTTTCCGTTTGCCGCCAGCGGCAAGGCACGCGCCATCGGCCACACCGAAGGCCTGGTCAAGCTGATCTTCGGTGCCAAGCATGGCGAACTCCTCGGCGCGCACATTTTAGGCTCCGAGGCCACCGAACTGCTCGCCGAACTCGGCCTAGCGCTGAAGCTCGAATCAACCTGGGAAGAAATCGCACACACCGTGCACGCCCACCCGACCTTGTCGGAAAGCGTCATGGAAGCGGCGATGGACAGTCAGGGGATTAGTCCGCATTTGTAAAACGGGGTAATGGGTAAGGGGTAATAGGTAGGAGGAACAGGAGCACCCTTTTGTTGGTTCCCACCATGTTGAACGGATTCTAGTGTCCTTCTAGTTCTGTGGTGTTGTGGAGTTATCCCCTAGCCCCTACCCAATACCCATTACCTCTCCTCAATGCTCTCCCCCACCCGCTACACCCCCTCGACCTCTTCCATTGCCCCCTTCCCCACCGGTGAGGATGTGTTGGATGCGCCCGGAGAGGGCTTAGCGTTTCGCGCGTGGGTTCCCCCGTCACCGATCCTTGTCCTCGGCAATTCCCAAGTCCCTGACATCGAATTGAACGTCGAGACTGTTTTGGCCGACGGCATTCCCGTGTACCAACGCAAAGGGGGCGGCGGCGCGGTGTTGTTGGCACCGGGGTGCGTGTGTTTAGCGGTGCGCTTCCCCAAGAGACCCGATTGGGGTATTCACGATTACTTCGCAGCCGGCAATCAACTGCTGAGCGATGCGGTGGGGGCTGTGGCGGGCCTTCGGGCGGAGCCGCGCGGCATCTCCGACCTCGCCGTACTCACGACAGAGGGCACGCGTAAAATTTCCGGCTCGTCACTCTACATGCCGCGCGGCGGGGCGCTCTACTTGGCCTCACTCCTTGTGAGCGCCGACATCAGCATGTGGGACCGTTACCTCAAACACCCGAGCCGCGAACCCGATTACCGTGCGGGCCGTGGCCACGGCGCCTTCGTCGCGAACGTCAGTGAGCGGGCGAGCGCCGCGGGGCGCGCGGGCGTCACAGCGGAGGCGGTGAGACAAGCGCTGTCAGCAATCAGCCGTCAGCTGTCAGGAAAACAATAACTGAGGTCAATCAAACACCCGACATGACGTACCGTACAGGCTGTTCAATTTTGTCTGTATTTGCAGATTGCTGATCCCTGACTAATGATCGCTGATCGCTGACCACTGATCCCTGACCGCTGATCGCTGACTGCTGATCGCTGACCGCTGATCCCTGACCGCTCCTACAGCCCCACAAGTTCGGGCCCCTTCTTTCTGAAATACTCAAACCTCCACCCGAAGACGCGTACGGGG
>JBIIWL010000002.1:0-22337 GCA_044338885.1 Fibrobacteria bacterium | reverse complement strand
TTCGTTGTGGTCTTTACGTACTTCCAGATTCCGTCGCACTATCAACACCGCGTCTTGTTCTACGGAATTATCGGCGCGCTCATTTTCCGTGCGCTTTTCATTTCGCTGGGTTCTGTCCTGATGCAGTACCACGCCATCGTCTTCTTGATGGGCGCCTTCCTCGTGTTCACTGGGTTCAAAATGATGTTCGCGGGTGACAATAAAATCCATCCCGAAAACAATCCGGTGATCAAGATTCTCAAACGGTTCATGCCGGTCACCCCGCAACTCGAAGGCCAGAATTTCTTCGTGCGGAAAAACGGCGTATTGTTTGCCACGCCGTTGTTCGTCGCGCTCTTGGTTCTAGAGGCCACCGACGTGGTATTCGCCATCGACTCCGTGCCCGCTATCTTCGCCATCACGAAGGAACCTTTGATCGTGTTCACCTCGAACATCTTCGCAATCCTCGGGCTGCGCTCGTTGTACTTCCTCCTTGCCGGGGCGGTCGATAAGTTCCACTTCCTCAAATACGGACTCTCGATCGTCCTCGTCTTCGTGGGCCTCAAAATGACGCTCTTCAACTGGCTGTTGGATGGCCAAAAATTCCCGATCGGTTGGTCGCTAGGCTTCATCTCCTTCGCCATCGGTGGTTCCATCGCCTTATCACTCGCTTTCCCCAAGAAAGAAGTGCCCACAGAAGAGTCGAAGCACTAATCACGAGCACGAAACCCTCAACAAACTGCAAGGTTTTTGGGGGGTAAGTGTCAGATCAACCGGGTGTTCAGATACCCACACAAGGCCTCCGGGAATCCGGGGGCTTTGTCGTTTCTGGTTGTTCAGATCAGGTCGTGGTCTCGCCGCTTTACCACGAAATGACGGAATCCCGAAATGATCAAATACGTGCGGACGCGTAATTAGACGGACCTGTTTGAATCCATTCAAACAGATTTGTGCGACGTGTTCGCCAATTCTTACCACAATCCTGGTCACACAGAGTTGAGTATCCCACTCATTTCAATTGAAATCAGTATAGATTAGGCCAAAGTGGATCGGGGGCGCACCATGAAAAATTTGTTTGGATGTCTCACGGCGGCGATGCTTGCGGCCGGTACTGTGAATGCCGCTGCAGTACTCGATACCAGCATTCTAAAGTCTGGGAATACCTGGGTATACAGTTACCAGATGGAGCACAGAAACCCCACGGTCGCTAGTGGGTTTACGGGCCTCGCACGGTTTACCATCGTGAGTCTCGAACAAATCCAAGACACGGTTCGTTTTACCGTCTCCCGCCGGGACAGCGGACAATTATTGGTGTGGGCCGTGGGACAATCGCCCGCTGTGGACACGACCTATTCGTCAACGTTCAATTTCCGCGGAGGCACTTACACTCCCACGGTTCCGTTGTTTGCAATGGAACAAACTTTCAGCGATTCGGATCAGAACGTGGTTTATCGTGGTGATACCGTACGCGCTAAGTCGTTCAATACGTCTTGGGATTTTGGGATGCCCTGTATCGAACAGCAAACCGCAAACATCCAGGGAATCGGCAGAGTTACCGACCGCACTATTCGAAACCCCTGCGGCATAACAAGCGGGCACACGAATTACCAACTGATTCGATACAATGGCGTGCCCTACGGAGCCGATAGCGTTTATGCCGTTTCGATTCGTGCGGCCCTGAGGCACGGTTTCACACGAACTCAAACGTCGAGCCTGCGAAAAAATTCAGTGGTGTTTGACGCACAGGGCGTGCTGTTCGATGCCAAAGGCCGCAAGGCCGCTGCGGTGGCGCCGCTCCTACAGTGACGATTTAAAATCGCGTTCCGGTCGTTCGCAACGAAAGGCCCTAGACACGCTGATGGCGCGACAACGCCGAAGTCGCGAGGATGACCGTGGTGATCCACACAATGTCCGCCAATAAGAGGTGCGTCAACTGAAGCCACATCGGTGCGAGCAACATCAAATTGATGATACCGGCTAACACCTGCGCCAACACGACCGCACCCAACACAGTGGCCCACACGCGGACGTTTTGACGTCTATCGCTGGTACATGTAATCGAGAGATAAAACAAGATTGAGGCAGCCAGCGCTGCAAGAATGGGGTGAAGCACTCGTAGCCGCAGAAGGATATGAGAGGATGGATTGAAATCCATAGCGATCCCTGCGGCCAAGGTTTCAGAGGGAAAGAGCGTATTCCCTAAAGCGGCAACCGCGCCCGAAGAACCGGCAAGTATCAAAAGCAACAAGGCGGCGGTAAATTTCCAGACTCTTGAACCTTTGTAACTTAACCGTTGCGTCGCATCCGTTGACCAGCCGAACCATGCTGTCGCCGTCATCCAGCCCAAAAGGATAAAGGTGTTGGCCAAATGCACCGCCATCCACCACCCGCGTGCGACCGAAGGATTGTCGGCCACCATTTCAAAAATGACAAGTCCAGCGCCAAGCAACGCCTCGATGACCAGGAAGATTGCGCTCCAGACCACAGTCGTGCGCGCGGGGTGACCTTTGGCGAAGGTGCGAAACGCCGAAAACAGCCACGCGACCATGAGTAGAAGCAAAATGCCGCTGGTGAACCGATGGGTGAACTCAATGACGGTCTCAAGCGTGGGCGACCGCGGCAGCACATCGCCGTTGCACAACGGCCAGTGGTCGCCGCACCCCGCGCCTGAACCGGTGATGCGCACAAACGCACCCCAGAGAATGACCGCAAGCGTGTAGAGCAGGGTCGTGATGGAGAGGACGCGGTGGGAAGAAAGGGTTCGGAGCATGAGGAACCTTTGAATGAACAATGCTCAATGAGCAATGCTCAAAAATGAATAAGTCGGTCGGCGAGATCTAAGCTAAAAATGATCAGTGGATGAAATGACTTGAGCATTGAGCATTGCTCATTGAGCATTTCTGCTTTGTGTCTACGGCGGAAATTTTCCCTTTCGCTGAATTTCTGCAATCTTCACCAAAGCCTCCAACGGCGTCAGGCCATTCGCATCCACGCTCATCAGCGCATCGTACACCGCGCGATGGATGGGATTTTCCACCATGATTGTTTCCGGAGCTGCTGAGCTTGCGAATAAATCAACCTGCGGCGCCACGCGTTTGGCACTAGCCGCACTGCGCGCGGGGTTCACATGACCTTTGCCCACACCCACTGTGCCCGTTTGTTCGAGCTCAGCGAGGATCTCACCGGCGCGGCCGATGACCGCATCGGGTACCCCGGCCATACGCGCCACCTGAATACCATAGCTTGAATCGCACGCGCCGTCGACCACCTTGCGGAGGAAGATCACTTCGCCGTTCGCTTCATGCACCGTCACCTGCGCATTGCGCAGACGCGGAAGCTTGTCGGCGAGGCGCGTGAGCTCGTGATAATGCGTAGCAAACAAAGTACGCGCGGCGATGGTCGGTGTTTCGTGGAGCGCTTCAGTAATGGCCCACGCAAGCGAGAGCCCGTCGTAAGTGCTGGTGCCACGCCCGATTTCATCGAGCAGCACGAGGCTACGCGGCGTGGCGTGACGCAATATGGAGGCGGTCTCGATCATTTCGACCATGAACGTGGACTGCCCGCGCGCGAGTCGATCGGACGCCCCCACGCGTGTGAAGATGCGATCGACAAGGCCGATCCGCGCAAAGTCGGCCGGCACATATGAACCCACCTGGGCGAGCAACACGATGAGGCCGGTTTGGCGTAAATAGGTCGACTTACCGGCCATATTGGGGCCGGTCACGAGTACAACTTGGCGATCGCTGGCATCGAGTTCAACGTCATTGGCAATGAACGAGCCCTCTTCACTCAGCGCTTCCACAACCGGGTGACGGCCACCAAGAATACGCAAGCCCGCGTCTTCGGCAATCTCCGGGCGTGTAAAGCGTAGATCGATGGCGGCCACGGCCAGCGCTTGCAACACGTCGATGACGGCGAGGGCGCGCGCGGCCGCGAGCAAGCGCGGGGCCTCCATAGTGACCTCGTCACGGATGCCGCAAAAGAGTTTGTACTCCAACGCGTTGATGCCTGTTTCGGCACTGAGGATGCGATTCTCCCACTCCTTCATTTCAGGCGTGATGTAGCGCTCCGCTCCCGTGAGACTTTGCTTGCGCAAATAGTGCGCGGGCACTTTGTCTTCGTGAAGCTTGGTCACCTCGATGTAGTAGCCAAACACCTTGTTGTACCCGACCTTAAGGCTCGGGATGCCAGTCTCATCTTTTTCACGCTGCTGCAATCCGTTGAGCCACTCGCGCCCATCGCGTATGCCCGCGTTGAGTTCATCGAGTTCGGCAAACGCGCCCGTGCGGATCATCCCGCCTTCGCGCACGGTAAGCGGCGGGCGTTCTGTAAAGTAATCGGCGAGGGCGAGGCCTCGTTCAGTCAACCCCTCGAGCGCGGCGCGCTGTTCGGCAAACAGCGGAGACTGCACATCACGCAACAGTTCACCCGCGCGCCCGGCTTCGACCAGCGAGTTGCCGAGGCCGAGAAGGTCGCGTGCCTGCACGCGGCCCGACCCGCATTTAGAGACGATGCGTTCGAGGTCGTTAATGCCCTGCAAGTGCGTACGCAACGCGCGCAACACTTCAGGGTGACCCATCAACTCTTGCACCGCATCCAGGCGCGCCTCAATGGCGGCTTTGTCGAGCAGCGGGTGTGTGAGCCATTGCTTGAGGGCACGGCCACCCATCGCGGTCACAGTGCGGTCGATCAAATGGCACAGGGTGCCCGCTTCGTCTTCACCATGGATGGGACGTATGAGTTCGAGGTTGCGCACGGTCGCCGCATCCAAGGTCATGTGCCCCGCGAAGCGCGCGGCTGTCAAACTCGTGAGGTGCGAGAGCTCTGATTTTTTACTGTCTTTGGCGTACGCAAGTGCGGCGGCGGCAGCGCGTAAGCCGTGCGGGAGGTGACCGCAGTCGAACGCGTCGAGCGAGGCGACCTTGAACTGCCGCTGTAACGCGGCCACGCCATCTTCTAAGTTGAAGTAACCCTTGGGGAGCGTCGTCAGCGGCACGCGTTCACGATCGCGAAACTCAGCGAGCGCGGGCGAGATCTCCATGGCCTCCGGGTAGAGAATCTCTTGCGCGTTCAAGCGGTAGATCTCACCGGCGATCTCATCCGCCGTGCCTTCCGCCACGCGGAAATCCCCCGTGCTCAAATCAAGCCAAGACAACCCACACGGGTCGCCCGCCGTCACCCCCGGCCAAACCGAGGCCAAATAGTTGTTGGTTTTGGCGTCGAGATAATTCTCAGACAACGCCGTACCGCGCGTCACGATTTCCGTCACTTCGCGTTTGACCAAACCCTTGGCGAGCGCGGGATCTTCTACTTGTTCGCACACGGCCACACGCTGGCCCGAGGCGATCAGCTTGGGCATGTAGCGCTCGAGCGCATGATACGGGAACCCCGCTAGTGGCGTCGGGTCTTTGCCGCCGTGATTGCGTGCCGTGAGCGTGATGCCGAGCAGCTTGGACGCCATGACCGCATCGTCGCCGAAGGTTTCGTAAAAATCCCCCATGCGGTAGAGCAAGAGCGTATCGGGGTTCGCGGACTTGATGTCCATGAACTGCTTCATCATAGGGGTGAGGGACATGGTGAGGAAAGATAGCTGACAGCCGTCCGCGGTCAGCTGTCAGGAATCACAAAAACCGGGGAATTCGACCATTTTTAGCAGGAATCGGGAAGGGATTTTGGTGGTGAAGCCCCGCCGGGTTAAAGGCCCATCACTGACCCGGCGGGGGGGGTGGGGGCGGGCTGCCGGGCGTGTCGCGCTGCGACCCTCACGCTTCGACGGTTCGACATGCTCACCGGGGGCCAGGCTCAGCGCATCGCCCTTAATCCCTCTCCAACGCGCTTCGACAAGCGGCCTTAGGTTCAGGCTGTCTGCTCAGCGTCCGTTGGAGAGGGAGACACGATGCTCCGCGACCGTTAAAGAGGGTGCGGGATTCCCGTCTGCGCCGCAATCCATGTGTACCTGATCGCTGACGGCTGACGGCTTTTCGCTCTTACGCCCCCACCCGATTGATATCCGCGCTCTCCAAGATGTACACATCCGCCTTACCCTGGACGACCCGAACCATCGCTCGCCCCAATCGCTCCGACGTGGTCGCAATCTTGGGAAACAGCTTCATCACCAGCGGAAGCAAAGGTTTAAACACCGTCAGGGCGACTTGGTACAACTGAGTCGCGCTACGAATACCGGGGCCGGGCTCAATAAAGCCAGGACGTACGCATCCGCTGTGTTTGAAAGGCAACGCTTTGAGGCCCGTTTCAACCCGTTGTCGTACGCGCGGCCACATGCCGGTACCACCTGCCCCCATTGCGGAACAATAGCAGAAGCTAAAGACAGGATTAAGGCGCAACAACGTGCGGGCCCAATGCATGGTGAGGTCTTCAGTCACCTTCGAATACTCGGCTTCGTTTTTACCGAGTGACGTCACCCCAATAGCCCACACGCACGCATCGTAACCGGTGAGACGATTTTCAACGGCTGAAAGGTCAAACAGGTCCGGGATCAACAGTTCACGAAGTTTCGGGTGCGTCTCGCCACAGGCACGCCGCCCCACAACGAGCACCTCGTTCACTTGTGCATCGGCCAAGGCCTCGCGCAACGCACCCTTGCCGACCATTCCCGAAGCACCGAGCAGTATGAGTTTCATGAACAAAAGTTAAAAGGTCGACACAGCATACAGCGACCTCTTAAACAAGTGCTTCAGCGCTCAGCAGTCCTCCGCGCCCTGATGTCGCCTAGTTCGCGCAGGCGGGCGTGGGTGATCCGCATCGCGTCATCGGCATGTTGATGGTCGAATCGACCCCCGCGCCTGTCGTGATCACTTGCGTGGCCTGATAGCCTCTGAGGCTCGGTGAAATGGTATCGATCGCCTGGAGTGTCACGGTGGTTGGCACGCCCGGCTTCAAGTACTTGTAGGTGAGCAGCTTGTCGAACAGCTTTGTACCACTGGTCTGGAAGGTCCACGGTGAGACCGTGGCGTTGGTCGTGTTCGCGAGGGTGGCGTTCGTGCCCACGACCCAACAAATATTGGCGGTGTTGCGGCACCGCAAGCTGCGGAGCGACTCGGTCGTGCCCGGCACAAGAGTCGTAACAAGATCCGCAGCCGGACCACCGGTAATATTGGCGCGGATGACCCCGCTGTCACCGGCGGCATAAATACTGGCGTTACCCGGAGTGCCACCGGTCACTAACACCGTGTTCAAATTTTGGCGCGTCCCGCTGGATTGAAACGTCCAACTGCCGGTGGATGTACTCGAAAGCCACCGATAGGTCCCTCGGTCACCGACCACGTATGTGTTGTTGCCCGAAGGTGACACGAAAATATCTCGCAAGCGCGCCGAAAGGGTGCCCGCACCGCCGAACTGAGTCCACGTGGCACCCGCATCGGCCGTTTTCAACGTGCCACCCCCGTCACCCACCACGAAGCCAATACTGGCGGCATACGGCCTGAAGTACACGCTGTAAAGGTTGGCCGAGGCGGACGGAAAGGCACGATTTGCGTTGTTGGTTTTACGAATCGCTCCTGACGACCCGACGACCAGAGCCGAGTCAGCATTAAAGGCATGCACGCCTTGGTAATCATGGGATCCAAGGTCGCTCCCGCTACCTTCACGGCTCCAGGTCCACCCGCTGTCGACGGTCTTTAAAACGACGCCGCCATCTCCCGCGACCCATCCGCGGGCCGCGTCAAGGAAGCTACCGCTGCGCAAGGTCACACCTACATCACTGATCAGGGGGATCCAATTCGTTCCCCCATTGATCGTCCTTAAAATTGTGCCATTCGCCCCGAAAGTATACCCCACATCAGCGGAGACAAAATACGCGCCATGGAGGTCGGCAGACGTGCCACTCGTTTGCTCCGTCCAATCAATCCCTGTGTTAATCGTTTTTAAAATGGTGCCGCCGGCGCCGACCGCGTAACGCGTCGCCGCCGTCGCGGTTAAAAACACTCCGTTAAGTCGCGGTGGGACCGCTTTGCTCACGGCGAGCAAATCGCCACCGCGGACGGTTTTCACAATCGTACCGTTCGCCCCAACCGCAACCGCCGTGGTGGCCGTAGTCGCCCACACGCCGCGCATCGCCTGCGGAGACGCCGGGTTGTATTGAAGTGTCCACGTCGTTCCGCCGTTCGTGGTTTTGAGGATCGCACCCGACTCTCCGACCACATAGCCGACGGTGGCACTCACAAAATGCACCCCCACGAACGTTTCGGATGCCACTGCAGCAGGAACCGTTTGCTTCGTCCAGGTCACCGAAGCCAACGTACCGGTTCCATTTGTGGTTTTGGCGATCAGGCCGCCTTCGCCTACCACATACCCGATATTGTTATCGGCGGTTGAAAAGCTGACACCACGTAAGTTTGTCGTGCCGATGGCCGTGCCGGGCGGTACGAGATCGTCAAACAGTGTGGTTGCGGCGCGGTCTACACTTCGACGAATTGTGCCGCCATTGCCGACAACCCAGATCCGATTGTTGCCGACCGAAACGGCACGCCAGCCGTCGGTGCGGCGCTGGGTCCAAGTTGAACCTGAGTTGGCGGTACTGTAAATGCCGTTGTCCGCCACCATCCAACCAATCGTAGTACTAACGTTCGCAATGCCTCGTGCCACCGAGGTGCCCAGAGCCGCGACCGTGATGTTGGCCCATGTTGGCGGATTGCCCGTACCCGTGGTTGTGCGACGGATGCGCCCGTTGTTCCCCACTGCCACGACATTGGTGGCACTAAAGGCGGCAATCCCGTTAAGGCCTTGGTCGGCCGAGCCGACGTTAGTCCAGCTCCAACCGCTATCCGTGGTGCGTAGAATCGAGCCATCACCACCAACCGCCCACCCGGCTGCGGCGCTAAAGAAGTGGGTGGCATTCACGGATGTAGTCGTGCCCGATTTACGCCGCGTCCAACCCCCGCCGACATTCCGCCAGTTCGTGGCGTTGGTCGTGGTGGCGATCAAAATGGTCTCGTCGTCGCCCACCGCCATCACCGCATTGGCGGCGGTCGCGTGAACACTCCGCAAGGTGGAGGTGGTCAAGCGGTTCGTATCCTGAACCGCCCATGTGGCGCCGTTGTCGGTCGTCAGTAGAATCCGTCCCTTTTCACCGACCGACCAACCCACCGCGGCTGTGCCCATGCGGATCGAGTTCAATTGGCCCGTACCGGGCGGCGTAATGGTGGACCACGCGCCGCCGGCGGTGGTCGTACGCCGGATTACATTCGCATCGCCCACCGCCACACCTTCGGTCAGGCCTGTGAAGTGAACACTACGCAGGGTCTCGGTTGTGCCAGAGGTTTGAGTGGCCCAAGTGCGGATATGTGTCGCCGGGATGGGGATCTGCGCCCAGGTCACGCCGGCGTCCGTCGTTTTGAGCAAGGTCAATGAATCGCCGACGGCATAACCGGTGGCTCCATTCACAAAAGACACCTTATTGAGGCGGCGCGAAGTCACGCCAACGGCTTGACGTACCCATGTAGAACCCCCATTGATCGTGCGCAAAATCCACCCGCTCGTGCCCACAGCATACCCCGTATCTGTGGACGCATTGATGGTATCAGGGAACACCACTGATTTGAGGTCTTCGTTCGTACCACTATTGAGGAGGGACCACGTGGTGCCGCCGTTCAAACTTTTGACAATGCGGCCGCTGTCACCCACCGCATAGCCGGTCGTCCCGTTCTTGAGGAACCACACGCCGTTATAGGTAACCGAGCGCCCGGTCGCATCTTCGCCAAAGGCAAAAGAGTCGCGGGTCACGCCGTTAACCTTTAAACGCAGAAACCGAATCGGGGCCGTCGTGATCGACACGTTCGCCAAAAACCGGGTCCGCAAAATAGAGTACGCCGACGAAACCGTTTTCACCACCTCGGTCACCTTATCAGGCAACACCGCAAAGGTCACAGAGTCGATGTGAATCGTATCGCGCCTTACGGGCGAGGTCGTGGTATCGATCGTGTAGAACCGAGCCTTCCAATTGCGTAAGGCCGCCAAGTCATAATCTCGCGGGGCGATGGTGACCACCCCCGTATCGGGACGGCCCGTGACCGGAATCCGATCTTCAATGGTGGCTTCACCCGGCGCGGTTAAGATGATGACGAGGGTATCCAGCGAAAAGGCGGTGTCCGCGCCAGCCGCGACCTTACCAATGGCCTTTTTATTCTGGGCGAAAGACAGGTCGAAGACTACGCGCCCCGTCTCACCTGAGGGCAAGGCACCACGATCACTGTCCAAAAGGCAAGCGGCCAGAACGGCCGCGACAGACACCGAAGCCGCTGTACGAACCACAAATCGAGCGAGAGAATTCACGAAGCCTTTCGGGGGTTTAGGACCTGCCCCGAAAGAAAAAGCAAAGAACGGGCCGAACGAAAACAAGTCCGTCGCTTGTCCCAATCCGCTTAAATTTTATCGTTTTTTGATAACGGGATGAGGTTCAGGAATCACCTCAAGGTCATGGACCGGCCTCAAAGTGGGCCGAGCGCTGATCACCAGTCAATACGTCAAGGCGCAATGACATTATGTCCTTAGCGTCGTACACTCGGCACTCGCCGCGCTGTCCCGCGACAGTGATACCGAGTCTCCTCAGCCGGCCGCTTCCGCCAAAAACCGTGCTCGAAACTCGACGGTAAACGCATGCCGCTCCTGCGCCCACTGCTTCGCCGTTGCGGTGTTCATGCGATCCTTCAACAAAAACAATTTCTCTGCGAAATGGTTCAGGGACGAAGACTTTTCGCCGCGGTACGATTTGGCATCAAGCGACGTGCGTTCGGGAATCTCCGGGTCGTACAAGGCTTGGTTCACACTGCCGCCATAAGCAAAACAACGTGCAATACCGATCGCCCCAATGGCCTCAAGTCGATCGGCATCTTGCACGACCTTAAACTCGACGGTCTTCTCCTCCACCACGCCCGATAACTCACGCCCAAACGACATGCCTGCGAGAATCGTGAGCACATGATCAACATCCGAGACAGGCACACCCGGTAAACCGCGTAAGAAAACCTCCAAATCAACCTGCGCTTGTTTCGCATCAGGCACAAGCTTTGGGTCGGCCACATCGTGCAGCAGCGCCGCCAGTTCAACCACGCCTGCATCGCCGCCCTCAAGCGCCTGCAACCTCAGCGCATTCCGTCGCACACGATCGGTGTGAAAAAAGTCATGACCGCACGACCGGCCGGAAAGACGGTCACGCGCGTATTGTTCGGCAGATGATAAAGCAGAGTTCCAATGTTCAGATGTCATGTGAGGGAAGGTAGGAAGTAGGACGAAGGGAGAAAGCCTTCGCATATCGAAGGGCTGTAAGGGGAAAATGTTCTCCCCGGCTACCCAACGAAACGACCGCTGAATTCAGGTGAAGCGCCCTTCCGACGTCCGACGTCCGACGTCCGACGTCCGACTAGCTCAACGGCTCCCATACTACCTTTCCCCCTATGGGCTACCACGGACCAAATAATTTCGACGAGCGCGACAAACTTTTCGGGGCATCCTCCGCCAAGCCGGGTATCAATCGCGAGGTGAAGAAAAACCTCGACGCATTGTTCGCTCCTAAAGCGCAGGTTCAGGCCCAGCAAGAGGCCTGTAAAGACGGCCATGCTTGGATCCGCGACTGGGACCGAGCCTTCAAATGCTCACGCTGCAAAACCCTCAAGCCAGAGCAATCCGCCAGGCTCTGATCGACATCGGGCAACCCCGACCCAAATTTCAGACCCACACAGCATGATTGGGGGGGGATTTCCCCTGGTTACCACATGATTTCGGGGGGAATCGGGCCTCCGGGTGGCCTGAGCCGCCTTGTGGGGCGGCGGCTGTGGGACTAAATTTGAACCCTGAAATTTCAGGTTTTCAAGATTTTTGGAGCCCCCATGACCCGCAACAAATTCCTCGTCCTCGTGCTCATCTACATCGTCGGCGCCGCCGCCAGCGTGTCGTGGGCCCTCTCAATCCAAAACGAACCCGCCGTGTGGAGCGCCGCCGGCCTGCTCGGCCTCGTGTTGTGGTCGTCGTTCTTCGGCTTTGTCAACGCCCTCGGCTGGATCACATACTGGAGCCGCGAGCATTGGATGGGGTAAGGAGAGCGGACAGCTGTCATCTGTCAGCGATCAGGAAGTGAGTGGATGGCTCAGGGCTAATGGCGAATGGCTCACAGCACTACACATCGAATGAATGAACTGGTTCGAAAGAACTGTGAAGGGCACAAAGACTCGAAGGCACAAAACCTTTGAATGTCTTTGTGCCTTTTTTGTTTTAGAAGGCCCGGACGGCCCACCACTTTGGACTAAATGCGAGCCCTTAGCCCTTATTACCTAGCCGTTTGCCCTTAGCCGTAAACTACTCCAACGCCACTACACGCAACTGCACACGCTTCTGCCCGCGAAACACATTCCACTCGGGGTGGAACACCAGTTTCGCGAGACGATCACGGCCGTCTAGCGCGTCAATCATGTGACCCATGTTGAACGCAATGGCATCAAGTGGCGTCGCACCGACACGCACGGCGAATTTAAGATGCTTCTCCCCCACCGTGCGCGGCATGCCGTACAACTCAACGTTCTCAGCGTAAAACAACGGCGCTTCGTTGCGCGGCCCGAATGGTTCGAAGCGGCGCAGCCACAGTAAACCGTCACCGTTGATCTCACGCATGTCCACATTCAGGGTGGCGGCGACCTCGGCCGGCATTGGGCCGTCGGCAAATATGCCGCGCGCACGCGCGACCATCGCCTCGCGGAACGCGGGGATGTTTTCTTTGACGATCGAAAACCCGCACGCAAACGCGTGGCCGCCCCACTTGGTGAACAAGTGCGCGTGTGCTGCCAAGGCTTCATGCAAATTGAACCCGCGCACCGTCCGGCCGCTGCCCTTGGCGACCCCGTGTTCGTCGATGGAGAGTACGAACGAGGGGCGGCGGTATTTGTCGACCAGACGCGCGGCCACGATACCGATCACCCCTTCATGCCATTCTTCCGAATCCACCACGAGGCACGCATCATCGCGCAAGCGATTCTCTACCATGGTATACGCATCGGCCGTATTGGCTTGATCGAGCGTGCGTCGCTTGCCGTTTGCTGCTTCCATTTTGTCGACGTGTCGATGCGCCTCGCGCTCGTCGGCCGAGAGAAACAGCTTCAGACTGGTCTCGGGGCTGCCCATACGGCCTGTGGCGTTGAGCAATGGCGTGACCTTGAATAAAATATCTGTACTGGTAAGCGCGGTGGAATCAACGCCGGTTCGTTCGAGCAACACGCGTAAGCCCACGTTTTGCGACGACGCCATGCGCCGTAAACCCGCGCGTACCAAACCACGATTCTCGCCATGCAACGGCACGTTGTCCGCCAAACTGCCCAGAGCCACAAGGTCCAGAAATTTGGACGCATCCACAAACGGAGCGCCCGGCACGGCCCGAAGCGATTCAGAAAGCGATTCCAATAATCGCCACGCCACGCCACAACCCGACAACCCCTTGTTGGGGTACGGGCAACCCGGTTGATTGGGGTTAAGGATGACTTCGGCGGCCGGCAGCACGGGCGGAGCCTGGTGGTGATCGGTGATAATCACCTTCATGCCGAGCGAGTAGGCGTACTCGGTTTCCGCCACCGCAGAAACCCCGGTGTCCACCGAGACGACCCACTGGGCACCGCGCGCTTTCAGTTGATCGAGCGTGCGCGGTGTCAGGCCATAACCACCGTCAAACCGGTTGGGCAAAATCCAGTCGGCATCAAACCCGAGATCGCGCAAGCCCAGGTAAAGCACCGCCGCACCGGTGACGCCGTCTACGTCGTAGTCTCCATGCACGGCCACGCGCTCGCCTTTGGCGCGCGCTTCAATGAGCAGGGCCATGGCGCGCTCCATACCAACCAAAACACCCGCACCTTCCATGGCCGGAGCCGGCTCGGGCAAGAAGAAGGCACGCGCGCCTTCTTTGTCGCGAATCCCGCGGGCCAGCAACAAGTCGGCAACGAACAAGGGCCCGTTAATGTCTTTCGCCAATGCTTCACGCACCGCGTCGGGCTCGCGCGCAGGCGGCGGTACAATTCGAGGCAAGGCTTCTGCCGTCGGCAAATGGTCTGGAGAGACCGGGGTCAGGGGTGCGGCGATCATGCAGCCACCCCCGCAGCGCGGGCTGGTTTGAAGGAGGCGGCCTTTGCCTCGTACTCGAGAAACAACCCCGTTAAGGCGATGGACGGCTTCGAATATTCGCGCACCGCGCGGTGCGACTCTTCCAAAAAGTTTGCAAAGGCATGAAGATCGACGATGTCTTCGAATGCGCCTAACGGAGCAAGCAAGCCTTCGTCCCACCCTTCACGGGTCAGTGCGGCGGCGGTCCATTGGTAGCCGTCTTTTTCGCCGCCCGGCGCCTCAACGTCGCGCCCCGCGCGCGCGCGCAACACTTGGTGTGCGCGCATCAGCCTCATGACAAAATGAATCAACCGCGCGGCGCGTTCGAGCCCATCGGCGCCGCCGGGGATCTCCGCGACGTGGTCGGCAAACACACGCCAATCGGACGATGCCGCCACTAAAAAACGCTGCGCATCATCGAGCAGCGCCTCGCCGTCGTTCTGCAACAGTTCGAGGTAAGCGCCGGGCGAACCTTCGGCCAAAGGCAACAGGCGCGGCGAGGGGGCGAGCCCGCTGCGGCGGGCAAGCCCTTCGGCCACACGCTTGAAATCTGTGGCGGAGAGCGGCGAGAGCGAGAGATGCAAACAACGCGACAACAAGGTTTGCATCAAGCCCGACCGATGATCGCTCGCAATCAAGAAGTACACGTTCTCCGGCGGTTCCTCTAACGTCTTGAGCAAGGCGTTTCCGGTTTCGGCATTGAGCGATTCAAGCCAGGGCACCAACACCAAACGCGAACGGCCCCCTTCGGAGTAGCGCAGGCGCCCGAGCAGCTCACGGACTTGCGACATGCGCACCATGGCCTTTTCCGAAACACCGTAGGCATAAGGGTTCGTATGCCACGACGCGATGCTATCCCCTAACTCTTCAAGCTGACCCGACTCGGGCCCATCCTCATCGTCGCTTGCATCACCCACGGTCTCGCCCGGTTTGGTTTTATCACGCTTGGTGATCGGGATCAGATAGAGCAAGGTTTCCAGAGCCGAGGCATCAAAAGCGCGACACGGAAAGCAGGTTTTACACGGTTTAAGCTCGGTGCTCTCGCAGGCTAAAATCTGAGCGATATCAAGCAACAAAGCGTGCTGACCCAAGCCTGGCTCGCCATGCACCAGCAAGGCATGCGGAAAACGGCCCGCGGCAAAAGCGCGAGACAAACGCTGCTTCGCATCGTCTTGCCCGAGTGTACGTGAAAATTCAAAGTTCATAAAACCAAAGTTAGGAAGCGGTTCATACCAGAAGACCAAAGGGTGTGATGGCGGTCACAAAAGCAGCACATTTTTTTAAAGGGCACATGAGGACTACTTCCGACTCCGCAGCCACGCCTCCGGGTCTTGAGTCTTTGTACCGCGCCGCACTTCGAAGTACAACGTACCGGGGTTTGAGGCCAATGTCGCCATCTCTTGACACGTGTTCACCACATCACCCACGCCCACCTTAATGCCGGCGAGGTTGGCGTAAATTGTAAAGTAGCCCGAGCCATTGTCGAGAATAATACCCGGGCCGTAGCCGGGAATCGCCGTCACCATCGCGACCTCGCCGGTCACAGCAGCACGTACACCCGTGCCTGCCGAGGCCTCGATTTCAATGCCCAGGTTACGCGTGGAGGTCCCTAGGGTCGCATGGTTCTGCAACCCGTATCGCGACACCACCTTGCCTTGAACGGGGGCGCAATAGCGCGTGCCGGTCTCCAACTCGCGGCCTTTGCGACCGCTCGCGATCGCATCGCGGCGGCGCGTTTCAAGCGCCCGAATGATGGCATCGAGCTTTCTGGCATTCTCCTCAAGTTGCTTAAGGGTGCGTGCCTTTGACGCCTCATCGCGCTGCAAGGTTTTGAGGGTTTTTTCCTGATCGTTGCGCGCCGCCGTAAAAGACTGCATTTCGCGCGCCTTGCGTTCTTGAAACTTGTCCAGCTCCGCGGATTGAATCAAAAGTTTTTTGAGTCCATCCTGCTTGCGGCTCATATCGATCCGGTTTTCGCCGATGAGGCGTCGATCATATTCGATCAGGCGGCGCGTCATATAGGCGCGCTGCAAGAAGTCCGCTTCGCCGGCTGCAGGTAAAAACAACAACTCTTGCGGCTTGCCCGCCATGTACAACAGGCGGGCGCGCTTGGCGAGCAAACCGGCGCGGGTCTTTAGCCGCCCCTCGATGGCGACCAGATCGCCGCGCGTCGTATTCACCGACGCATCGAGCTTACGTTCGGTCTCTTCGAGCTGTTTGAGATAGCGGTTGGTTTCCGCAATACTGTTTTGAAGCTTCTTGACTTCGCCTTGCGTTGCCGAGCGCCGGTTTTTCAGCGTGGCCAGCTCGCGCTGCTCGCGCTGCAAACGCGCGCGCACGGCATCCAATTCCTTACGCTGTGCCACGAGTTCTTTTTCAACATCAGACGAAGACTGCGCCAAGGCGGGAGGTGCGATGAACCCAAACCCAAGGACGATCAACAACACAAGTGCCTTCATCACCCCAATTTCCCTCGCAAAAACGCGTTCACCGTGCTGACGCTCGACAGCAAAGCAATGCCCATGGTGCCGCCCACCACGTAAAGGCATAAACGCGTCACGGGAATCCAGTCCGATAGATCGGGGATCAAAATTGCGCCCACGCGGACTTGCGCCAAAAGCGCGAGCGCGCCGATGCCGCCGCCCAGCAAGCCGAGCAACAAGGCCTCCAGGGCGAAGGGCGCCAGAATGAAAAACCCTGAGGCCCCACAGTATTTCATGTTATCAACCAAGTTGCGGCGTGCGTACAGGCTGAGTTTAATCGCGTTGTGAACCACCAGCGCCAGCGCGGCCGCCAGCACCGCGAGCAGCATCAACGACCCACTCTGCAGCGGGGCTCGCCAGCGATCAAGCCAGGCCAACTGGGTAAAATTGCCGGCCACTTCTTCAACCTGCGCCAGCCGGATTAAATCCTCACGCAGAATGCGAAGGCGCGCCCCCGACAGCGGCTCACCCGCGGCAGTCATCTTCGGATAGGCGCGGTAAGAATGCGGCAGCGGATTCACCTCGAGCGAGCGTGTCATCTCTTCGCCGAAATCACGACGGAATTCACTGAGAGCTTCCGCTTTATCCACGAATACGATTGAATCGAAGGCGCCCATCTCATTCAGCGAGGCTTCGAGCGCCCGCAACGAGGCCGGCCTTTCGTGCGCGGGGTCCACAAACACGCGTAACGGACCGGCGGCCTGCGTGTAACGTGCATCCACGGCCTTCATAAAGGAGAGGCCCAGCAAGACGAACGACAGCACGGCTCCGCAAATACCGAGCGTGATGACCGAAGAAACGGATAACGTGCGATCCGCTCCCAAATTGCGGAAGCCCTCTTGAACCAAAAATTTCCACTGATTGCGCATAAGGGAAAGTTAGACGGTGGACGGTGGTCGGTGGACGGTGGCGACTAAATAGTGGTCGATTAAGTGTAAAAAGGCCGCAACGGGCCATTGTCCCAAAGGCCCTCTCCCTCACCGGAAGGCTTTCGGCAGTCACCCCCCAAAAACCCGCCTTCAGCCCCGCCGCAACGATCCCTTGACAAGCCTCCTCTAATCGTTTATACTTAAACCGTATGGACCACAACGGATGCACTGAAAAGAACCGTCGCTACATGGAGGCCTGGCTGCAGATCATCCGCAGCTACGAGCATTTTCATGGTCAGGTGGCGTCTTTATTGCACGAGCGCGGCTTGACCGTGCCTCAATTCGAGGTGTTGTCCACTCTTGCGTCCGCTAATTGCGCCAACCAGCAAGAACTGGCTGACCGCCTACGGATGACGAAGGGCAACTTGGTCGGTTTGATCGACCGTCTGACCGATCGAGGTTGGGTGGAGCGTGAGCAGGTGCCAGGCGACCGGCGCGTCAACCGCGTGAAAATCACCGAGACTGGTTTGAGCTTTATCAAATCGGTCTTGCCTGAGCAGGCTTTGGTGGTGGAGGGGATGTTCTCCGGGCTCAACGAGGCGGAGATTGAGACCATCCGGATGCTTTTGAAGAAAACCACAACCCCCAGCTTTGCGGAAGCAGAACCAGTTTGAGCCCTTTTTTTAACCCAATTGTTTAATCCTAAACCGTACAAACCGAGACATACGTCACAACAACACCAGGAGTCCCCCATGATCGCTCTCAACCCACAACACACACGCGGCGAAAACGCCATCCTCTCTCCCGCAGACCTTACGGCCGCGCTCAACTGGCGCTACGCCGTAAAACAGTATGACGCCTCACGCCCGATCGAGGGCGCCACATGGGACGCGCTGGAAGAGGCGCTCGTGCTCACGCCGTCGAGTGTCGGACTGCAACCGTGGCACTTCATTGTCGTAGACGACAAAGCCGTGCGCGCCCGTCTGCGCGAAGCCTCGTGGGGTCAGCCACAAGTCACCGATGCCGACAAATTTGTGGTCTTGGCCGCACGGGTCGATTTTTCAGAAGCCGATGTGGATCGCTTTATCGCCCGCATCGCACAGGTGCGCGGCGTGAGCATCGAATCGCTGGCCGGCCTCAAGGGTATGGCGATGGGCGTGGTTGCGCGTCCCCAAGCCGACCGCGACGCTTGGTCGGCCCGCCAGACCTACATCGCCCTCGGCACCTTGCTGACTGCCGCGGCGACTTTGGGCGTTGACGCCACACCGATGGAAGGTCTCGACACCGCGGCCTATGACGATATCCTGGGCCTCACAGCCAAGGGCTATCGCACCTTCGCCGCAGCCGCGGTGGGGTATCGCGCGCACGATGATAAGTATGCCACGCTGCCGAAGGTCCGCTTCGCGCGCGAGGATGTCGTGAAGCACGTGTAATAAGTTGGCGGCCTTCTGGGTTGGTGTCGGCATTGTGGGCCTTACCATGATGTTGGCACCTCCGCAGTGGAGCCCTTCCTAGGAATGTCACGATGCTCCGGGTCCTTCGCTTGGAATGTTGGGTTAGACCCATGGATGTTTGAGCTGTGAAATCAGGTAATTCGTCTTCGAACAGCCCGGAGGCCAGAAACATCAACCACCAACGCCACGTAAGGTCTCAAGGCATCGTACCAACGACAGGGAATCGTTAACTGGTAAGGCGCCAACGACAACGTACGGCCCAACATCTACCTTTCTGCCCCATGATCGTTCTAGGGATTGAAACGTCTTGTGATGAGACCGGCTGCGGCATTGTCGACGAGCACTATCGCGTGCTGGGCGAATCGCTGTATACACAGGCGGCCACGCATGCCAAGTTCGGCGGCGTGGTGCCTGAGGTCGCCGCACGCGCGCACCTCGATAAAATTCAGCCGGTCGTTTCGGCAGCGCTCGAAAGCGCCTTATCTCACGCTGGCGTTAAACTCGCCGACGTCGATGTGATCGCGCATACCCGTGGTCCGGGTTTACTCGGGCCTCTGCTGGTGGGTACATCGTTCGCACAAGGTTTGGGTCGCGCGCTAGGCAAACCCGTGATGGGCCTGAACCACCTCGAAGGCCACCTCGCCTCGGCTTACTTGTCAGACCCCACCTTTGAGCCGCCTTTTCTCGCCTTACTCGTCTCGGGTGGGCACACCGAACTCGTTCACGTCGGGCCTAACCTTGAGTTCCGCGTTTTGGGCAGCACGCGCGATGACGCCGCCGGCGAGGCCTTCGACAAATCGGGTAAGCTGCTCGGCCTCGGTTACCCCGCGGGTGCAGAGGTCTCACAATTGGCGGCGCAGGGTCGCCGCGACGCTTACGATTTTCCGCGCGCGCTTCTGGAAAAGGGCAACCTAGAGTTCTCGTTCAGCGGCCTTAAATCATCGGTGGCGCGCGAGGCGCAACGCTGCGTCGCGGCCGGCGGCGATGAGGCCTTACAGGCGGCCCGCGAAGATTTCTGCGCGAGCCTTGAGACCGCCATCGCCGATGTACTCGTGAAGAAAACCCTGTGGGCGATGCGCGACCTCGATGAGACCCAATTGATTGTGGCGGGCGGCGTGGCCGCTAACTCATGGCTACGCGAGCGCATGAGCGACGCGGCCCAGCGCGAAGGCTGGCGATTGGTTTTACCCGAACGCCGCTTTTGCGGCGACAATGGTGTGATGATGGCGGCCGCGGCTCAAAAGCGTTTACAGCTGGGCAAGTGGCCGCACGATCAAGACGCGACGATGGGCGTTAAGGCAGGGTTGCGCTGGGAGTAAGGCCTCAGCGGCGGTCTTTTGTTCCGGTTCGCAAACTTTTCGTCAACACGAGCGCTAAAAATCGGATTGTGTAGCGCGCGAGCGAACCACCCATAAACACCCGCGCAATCGCGAGCACATCGCGCGGCGTAAACCGCCGGCGAGGTACGACCGCATAGAGCGGCACCCACACATCCGGTTGAAACTTGGCCTTAAAAGCCTCCAGCCCGGCGAAGGAATACCAACCTCCGCCGATGCGCCGGGCGCACCCCGAGACCGCACGCAACCACCCCTTCACCTCGACGTTCGTTTGACGAGACAACGGGGCGAGCCCCAAGGTTGCCCGATCCACGCCTTGCTCAGCCGCATGACGGAAGGCGTCCTTTACCAATAATTCAGCCGTACCATTGGGAGCACCAGGAATTCGGGCGACCACATCAATGCGAAATACGTCGCCAAACAACGCCCGCGAGGCGACGAGAAATCCGACGATGCGACCTTGCGCCTTGGCAACGAATACGCCTTCGCGGGGCCATGGGTCGAACACGTGCGGCGAGGTCACGAACAAAAGCGGGGGCAGCGGCTTGGCAGTGATCCAATCATTTCGGGCCTCGCACAGCTTTTGATACTCCAGAGGACGCGGACGGGTCGGCCAATACTCCACCACCACGCCGTGCCGCAGGGCGCGGCGAGCTTGCGAGCGCACAGCCACGGGGATCAACGCCTCATCGTGCCAACGCGTAAGATCAAAGAGCGGCAAGTCGCCGATGTGCCATCGCGCCAAAGTCGACTGAGTGGACGACGCGGGGAGGAACTCAGTGGCGGCGTCGGTCAAGCCGAAATACAGTGGACGTAAACCTTCGTTGCGACAGGTCGACCAGAATTCTTGGTGGAAGGCTGCTAGTCTGTCGGGCGGTGCGCTGGGCAAACCGGCGGTGACCCGGTACCCCCGCACATCGGTATAATGAAAAAGGTCGTGGCCGTGCCATGAACGCCATACGCGCAGGCCCAAGTGAGCTCCCGACCGAGCGTCCGATGAAACCGACCTAGAACTATTCGTCGGAGGGGGAGCGCCAGCGTACGTTGATCGGCTGAGGCGCTCCACAAACATGGTCTACCGTGCCGACGAGGTCACGCCAGATTCGGCCAGCAGCTGCTCCATGCGGCCAGCCGCGCGGAGCACGTCGAGCCGGGCGCGGAAGGCCTCAAAGCGTGCGTTCTCCACACGCGTGAATGCATCGAGATACTTGACTTGGGCCAGGCGGGCTTCTAGGTAGGAGAGCGTCCCCGACTTCCAGCGCGTCATGGTCAGGTCTAGATTTTCACGCGCATAACCTAGGCCTTCCACCTCGAGTATGGCCGCCGAGTCTGTGGCACGCCAGGCGGCGTAGGCACGCTCCACCTCGGAGAGGGCGGCCGATTCGGTTTCACGGAGGCGCAGGTCCGCCGCACGCACCGCGATGCGGCCTCGACCGACCACGCGCCAGGGCAACTCGCCGTCGAACAAGTTTACGGTGAGCTGCACCCCGGCCGTTGGGCCGATGGTGCGACTCTCCGAGGCGAAGCCGACTTCACTCGTACTCAAGTTGTAGTTGTAGCCCACGTTTGCATCCAGGCGCGGGTACCACGGCGCGGCGGCCTGATACAAGGCCGTGCGCGCGAGGTCGCGCTCCGCCTGAGCGAGCTGCAAGGAGGGCTGGCGATCTGCGAGATCACCCGCAAGAACAACTAAGTCCAAAGGGGCGGAAGGCAGAGCGTCGCCGCGCGCCGCTTCCGTGACCGCAGCCGGGCGGCCCATAACTTGACCCAAGGTGAGTTGCGCCGCATACAACACCGCTTCTTGTTGCAGGACAGCGGCGCGATCGGCATTGTGATCGACGCGGCCTTCGAGCCACTCGGGGCGACCGGCGGACCCTGACTTCAACCGGCTCTCAAGAATGCGCGCCCGTTCCTCCGAAACAGCAAGCACGGTATCGCGGGCGAGACGCAGGCGCGACTGACGCGCAAGGTCAGCATACGCTAATGCCGCACGACGGAGCAGATCTTCACGACTGAGGCGTTGGGCCGCTTGCGCTTGATCCCGCTGCACGCGTAGGCGCTTTTGCTCGAGCGGTGCCGAGAACCCCTCGAACAAAGTCCAGTTCGCATTCACGCCCGCCG
>JBIIWL010000088.1:0-7272 GCA_044338885.1 Fibrobacteria bacterium | reverse complement strand
TTTAGCCGATCAGGCCAAGAAGTAGAAGCGAGTTGTTCTGCGTGGTCGCGGAGGTCATGTCTACAGAATAGATAATAGTCGGGGAAGGTGGCAAGGAGGGGAAAGTCGGACGTCGGAGGTCGAAAGTCGGACGAGCGCTGAAGGGCCTTAGATTGCATCATTGAAAACTCACGACAAAGACTCAAATTCGCAAAAACCCGGGGGAATAGTCCAATTACCATGATTTGAAACTCTTTTCCGTCCGACGTCCGACTTTCGACATCCGGCTATCCCCCCCCAACTTCCTACTATTTTCTCACCATGTCATCCCTCGACCCCGTCATCCTCTTTTTCCTCCTCGGTCTGGGCGCCGGCCTCCTCAAATCCGAACTGCGGCTCCCCCCCGCCATTTACGAATTCCTCAGCGTCCTGCTGCTGATCGCCATCGGCCTCAAAGGCGGCGTCGAGCTCTCGAAGCAATCGTTCGGCAGCTTAGCCGGGCAAATGGGGCTGGTGGTCGCCATGGGGTTCACCCTGCCGCTGCTGTTATTCCCCGTGCTGCGCATGGTCGGGCGGTTCGCACGGGCCGACGCGGCATCACTCGCGGCTCACTACGGGTCTGTGAGTGTGGGCACCTACGCGGCGGCCGCGGCGTGGCTGACCGCACGCGGCGTTCCGTTCGAAGAGTACATGCCCTTGTTTGTGGTTCTACTTGAAGTGCCCGCCATCGTCGTCGGCATTTTGCTCGCGCGCGGCATCAGCCGCGAAACGCGTTGGGGCAAATTGGGCCATGAAATTTTCTTGGGTAAAGGCATCGTCTTACTCACCGGCGGTTTGTTGATCGGGTGGATCGCCGGGCCGCAGGGTGTAGAACCCATCGGTGGGTTGTTCTTCGGTTTGTTCAAAGGCGTGTTGGCCTTGTTCCTTCTTGAAATGGGACTGATCGCCGCCGCACAAGCCGGCAACCTCCGCAAGCACGGCGTGTTTCTGGCACTGTTCGGCATCATCGCCCCCTTGGTGTCAGCCGTGATCGGCGGAAGCTTAGGCGCAGCCATGGGGCTCTCGCTCGGGGGTATCACGCTGTTGGCCACGCTCGCGGCCAGCGCCTCGTACATCGCCGTACCGGCGGCCATGCGCTTGGCCGTACCGGAAGCCAACCCGGCCCTGTCGCTGACGGCCGCGCTCGGTGTCACCTTTCCCTTTAACGTGCTGATCGGTATCCCGCTGTACCACCGCGTGGCCGAATCCTTCTTTGGAGGCTGATATGACGACCACCTCGCACAAGCGCAAATTGCTCACGGTGATCACCGAAACCGCAATTGAAAAAGACCTGTGCGCCGATTTGGAAAAACTCGGCGCCCCCGGTTACACCGTCACGGACGCGCGCGGCAAAGGCCATCAGGGTGCGCGCGAGGCCGCCTGGGAAGCCAGCGGCAACATTCGTGTCGAAGTAGTGTGCAATGAAGCAACGGCCCGCACGCTCGCGGACCATCTCAAAGACACCTACTACGCGAACTACGCGATGATTCTTTACCTCAGCGACGTCGAGGTCTTAAGGCCCGCGAAGTTTTGATTGAGGCCTAGGGCCTAAAACGTAACGGACAACCGAATGCCGCTGTGCTCCGGGCCCCACTCCGGGTCGAAGCGATAGCTGAGGCCCTTGCCGCTGGTGCGGCGATAGGCGCGCAGGGTATGCGCCACCGAGGCGGCGCGGTTGAGCACCAATGCGCCTGCCGCAAATGACATGGCGACTTTCGCGCCGCGGTAATGGCGCATCACCGACTGATATTCTTTCCAACGCGCCGTATTCTCGAGCGTGTTGGAACTTCCGAAATCCCAATACGGCAAATCCGCAATGGGCTGACTCGACAAGCGTTGCGCCAACTCGTAGCTGTCTTGGCGATGCGCCTTTTCGGTATACGATCGATAGGACGCTAACAGCTCCAAACAGCCCACGCCCTGACCGGCACAGGGTGAACGCCCGTCACCGGTGGGATCGAACGCGTACTGCGATGCTTGATGGCGGGCCGATTGCACGTAACTCTCACGCATCTGATACGAGATGAAAAGGCTGGCCCAAAAGCCCGCCTCGGCGAGCAGAAACGATGTGGCGGCGCGGTTTTCGCCCAGATACGCTTGACCCACACCCGGTAAAATTGCGGACCCCAGCAAGGCCAACCCGAGCGACTTGTCGGCGTTGCGTGCGCGCGCCGTATCGAGTTGGATGGTGATCTCCGGCCCATCAAAATCGGTGGCGTTGCCTGACCCGGGCGCCGGCTCAAAAATTTCAGGTCGAACCTGCCCAGACGCGGCGAAGGCCGCGAGCAACGTGCACACAACGGTGAGCCGCGAGGCGGCCAGCGCCGGTGCAAAAATGATTCGTGAAACCGACATGACCGCTCTCAGATCAGAACGAGAGACGGGCGGTTATATGCGTGTAGGGGCGGCCACCGGCGAAGGCCATGCCGCCGTCCACTTTCATGCGGTCATACCAGCGCGCCTCGCCTTCGTAGAGCACCCGGTTGTTGTGGCGCGCCGTCAGCGCGGCATCCACCGCCGAGGCGATATGATTGATCACGATGCCACCGATGAACCAGGCCTGCATGCGGGATAAATCCTGAGCCTCTTTCCGCATGCTGTTGTAAATCGTCCGGTTATCACTTGAACCCGAAATCGAATCGGCGGAATACGCCAAGCTGGAGACGTCATTCCAACCCCCGATGAATTCTTGATAGTCACCGATCAGCGCATAAAAATCAACGGGGTCGGCAAACGTGGCGCGAAACGCACTCGTCGCTTCAGGGCTCGATTGATCCACGTATTTGGTACGAAACTGCTGATACTTCGAGGTTTGAATGGTATCGGTCAACTCAAGGCAGCCCGGGTGTAGAATGTCGTTACCGGTTGACGTTTCGCGCTCTTGCACGGCATCACAATAATTGCGCCGCTGAAAATTCAGATCTCTAAAAGAGGCGTTACCCACGGTGAGCGAGGCCGCAAAGGCGGCATCTTCATACCCTTGTTGGCTCCACGCCGTGTCGGCGAACTGACGATACTGTTTGGTCTTGCGGTCGTACTTGACCACCGTATACTGGTACCACATCAACCCGAGGGTGATTTCGGTCCCGAAATAAAACGCCGCACGGGCATACGTGAACGCACTCTGACCCACATACGCCTGACCCAGACCGGGCACAATCAGCGACATGAACAAGGCTTTTTTGGGGTTACGGTAGGCCCCCTTTTTCTGATCCATGGGGTTGATGGTGGTCTCTCGGGTGATGCGGGCACGGGGTGCGGGCACCACCGGTGTGATCACGGCCGCCGTATCGGCGACAGGAGGGACGACAGGAGTGATTGCGGCGGTATCCGTGACCGTATCCACCTGGACCGCTGTCGGCGCACTGCCCGCGCCAGGCAAGCCATACAAGTCGTCAGAATCTTGGGCGCGCGCAGGTGTGACTGAAAGGGCCCACGCCATCAAGACGACCGCAGGCAACGATGACGCCAAGAAGGCCTTTGGGGCCAAGGCTCCCAAAGTGATCGAGTCAAAAAAATGGCTGAAATTTGCGCGCAAGATCCACTCCCGGTATTCGGGGGGAATCTACAAAAGCCAGAGGGATATTTCTCTCCAAACCCTACGCCACGGTCAGTAAGCGGGCCTGGCTGTGAACCCCGGCTTCGTTGCGCACCGTGATCTGAAAGGCATAACTGCCCGTGCGCAGCGCAGACGCATTCCCGGCCCGATTCAACCAGAAGGACCGATCCCCCACCCCCATACCCTTTTCTTCCCATCCCATCACACGACGCCCCTGCAGGTCGTAGACATCAAGTCGCACGTCAGAGGGTTGTGCGAGCCAAAAAGGGATTTCCGCCGTCATCGCAAACGGGTTGGGACGCACCGCGCCGAGGCGAAATTGCCCCCCAGTTTCGGGAGTCAGCCGCATCAAGCCCGTCGTGGGGACCGCGATGGCAATGGTCAACCGGGCGAGATACCCTTCCGAATCGAACTCGACGGCGGCGGTTTGATAGGCGGTATTGTCGCTATCCGAAAAGACCGCGTCGTTGGTGTTTTTAGTGGGGTTTTGTCCGTGGGACCAATAGAGAAACGAGTTGTTGACGGCGGTGTTGAGGCTTTCGGGGAATGCCAGTTGCGAGGTGGCGGACAAAATCGAGTTGAGAAAAACCTGGAAGTGTAGGTGCTGAACGCGGCCGCTATACCAACCCGGGTATATGGTTTCGAACGTGACCTCGCCCTGCGCATCGGTCAATTGAATGCCCCGGCAAAACGTTTCGCCAAAGGCCACGCGCGTGCCGAGGTAGCCCGAGTTGATGTATCCGGAGTAATAGCCGTCTTTATCGCAATGCCAGAGGTCGATGCGGGCATCCGTGATGGGGGCGCACCCCTCATTGATGTTGATCAGCTTGAGCCGCACCTTGAGAGGAATACCTGATTTCCCCTCCTTGATATCGCGCCGAAATTTGGTGGTGTCCGAGGAGAGATTTAACGGGTACGGGCCCACGGTTTCTTGAGGAGTGAGCGTGCAGACTGGATCACTGGCGCTCCCGGAGTCCACCCCGTTTTTGTTGCCACTTTCGAGGTGATCGTCTTTGTGCGCCGTGCGGGCTAAAACTGGGGTGGCAGTCTCACCTGCAAAAAGACTCCGCGCCGGCCACAGCGCCGCCAGCCCGCCTAAGCCCGCTAGTCTGAAAAATTCACGTCGATCCATCGCATCCCCCGTCCTGCCAGTACAGAAGCTAGGCGGTCGCAGGGGTATTCACCGGATCAGGGGGGCGATTTTCGGGTACAAAGAGTCCCCGGCAGCCGGGGACAGCACTCAGCATTCAACGGTCAGCGGTCAGGAAAACACGTGCCCGACCAAAACAGCCACATTGAAAAGATTGTTGTAGTGCCATCCTCACCCCCATCCCCTCTCCAACTTCGTTGGAGAGGGGATGGGGGTGAGGATGGGGGCGCCGCACTGAGCCTGTTCAGAACTGGCTGACTAAATGTCGAAGTGTGAGGATTAAAGCCCCAAAACATCCTTCATCGTATAAAGCCCGGGCTTGCGGCCGTGTAGGAACAAGGCCGCGCGCAGCGCCCCCTGGGCGAACACGTTGCGACCGTGGGCGACATGGCGGATCTCGATCCGCTCGCCATCGCCGGCAAACAGTACGGTGTGATCGCCGGCGATGTCGCCGCCGCGCACCGCGTGAATCCCGATTTCGCCGCGCGGCCTGGCGCCCACGAGACCTTCGCGGCCGTACACGGCCTTCTCTTGCAGGTTCACATCCAGGCCGCGCGCGAGCGCCTCGGCAAAGCCGAGCGCGGTGCCGCTGGGTGAATCTTTCTTTTGATTGTGATGCGCTTCAATGATCTCGACATCGAAGTCGTGACCGAGCGCGCGCGCCACCTCTTCGACAGCCTTGAACAACACGTTAACCCCGATGCTCATGTTCGGCGAGAACAACACCGGGATCTTGGTCGCGGCCGCGCCGATGCGCGCCTTTTGTTCAGGGCTAAAACCGGTGGTGCAGAGCACGTGCGCGGCCCCAGCCTGTTCGGCAAGAGCGAGCGCCGCGAGCGACGACTCGAGCGTCGTGAAATCAATCAGCACGGCGCCGGGCTTGAGCACGGATTCCAAATCATCTGTGAAAGGCACTTCGAGCCCTTCAACAGTCAGCGTGCCCGTGGCACCAGGGCAGCCTTTGTACTCGACCGCGGCGATGACCTTAAGCGCATCGGGCTTTTCGCGCAGCACCTTCGCGCAGGCGGAGAGGACCATTTGACCCATGCGCCCCTTGGCGCCCAGAACGATGATTTCGGTAGGATTGGACATTTTCCAACGATAGGAAACGGGTTGTGAATTGGGGCCGATACGAAGGGCATTCCGTAGGGGCGAATAATTATTCCCCCTTACAACGGTCCGATTATATCGAACCACCCAACGGCCCGTCCAAACCCCGCGCCCTAACATCAACCCCCAACAGAAGCCTTACTTCTTGAAAATCGAACCGCCGCGTCGCGCCGGTCGCCGCCCGGCGCCAAACAAAAGAGGGCCGCACTTGCGTGCAGCCCCCTAGAATCAACCGATGATCGTTCGAATTATTTGGATTCGTCCGAGATCACCCAGAGCTTGACCTTGGCTTCAACATCCTTGTGGAGCTGGAGCTTGATCGTGTACATGCCGAGGGCCTTGATGGCTTCGGGCAAGAGCACGGCCTTGCGGTCGATCTGGTAGCCGGCCTCGTGCAGCTTGGCGGAAACGTCCTGAGCCTGGATAGACCCGAACAGTTTTTCGCCGTCGTGCACTTTGGCAGCAATGGTCAGCGACACGCTCTGCAGCTTTTCGGCCAACGTCTCGAAAGACGCCTTCTCGCGCTGCGAGCGAACTTCCGACTTGGCGCGCAGGGCGTCCAGTTGCTTGCGGGCACCTGGGGTCGCCAAGGTCGCGAGACCACGGGGGAAGAGGTAGTTGTGTGCGTAACCGTTCTTAACCTTGACCACGTCCAGTTCCTTACCAAGGCCCTGGATCGCTTCGTTCAGAATGACTTCCATGTTCGTTCCTCCCCCGGCCTAACGCATGTTTTCTGCCACGAAGGGCAGAAGCGCGAGGTGACGAGCGCGTTTGATGGCTTCGGCCAGCTCACGCTGGTAACGAGCCGACGTCCCGGAGACTTTGCGAGAGACGATCTTGCCGCGCTCGTTCACGAACTTGCGGAGCAGTTTCTCGTCCTTGTAGTCGATATGGGCAATTTTGTTTTCGGTGAAGTAACAGGTTTTGCGTTTGCGGCTTTTGGCCTCGCGCTTGCCGTCCTTCTTTGAGTCGCGTTCCCGTTCCCGTGGCGGCATTATTCGTCCCCTTCCTTCTTGGCTTTGTCTTCAACGTCTTCGACGACGGTGCCTTCGGCAGTCAACGTCGGTGCAGGCGGGATCCCGGACGGGTTCTCGACCACGGTCAACCAACGCAGTGCGTTCTCGTTGATGCGCAGACGCTTCTCAAGCTCGGCGGGCAGGCCCGGTTCGGCATTGTAGTAGAATGCGGCGTATTCGCCGTGTGTACGCTTGCGGATGGAGTAGGCCAAGCGACGCTTGCCCCAACGATCCACGCGCGTGATTGAACCCTGAGATTCGATCAGTTTGGCAACTGCATCGAATTCGGAGTTGATGGACTCATCGGGGATCATTGCATCCACGACGAGAATGGTTTCATATCTCTTCACGTGATTTCCTTCGGACTTCCGCCGGGTGAATTCCCGTCGGATTGGCCGATCAGCTCGTGACCGGCAGGA
>JBIIWL010000087.1:0-7282 GCA_044338885.1 Fibrobacteria bacterium | reverse complement strand
TTTGCTTACACCATTGATGGTGTTGAACAACATGGCACGTGACGTCCCATGCAAGGCCTTATCGGTCTTGGCTTCGGACGGGCGCGAAACGGACAGAACATCCCCTTCAAGAGACACGGCAATACGCTCGTGAACCGTGAAGGAAAGTTTGCCCTTGGGTCCCTCGGCGAGAACAGTGTTCCCGTTCAAGGTGACCTTTACCCCTGCGGGGAGCTGGATGGGAGATTTGCCTACTCTGGACATCTGATACCCCTGCTTACCAAACCTTGCACAAAACTTCGCCGCCCACTCTTTGGGCTCGGCATTCAAAATCAGTCATGACACCTTTGGATGTCGAGACAATCGCGATGCCCAAGCCATTCTTGACTTTAGGCAGCTTTTCCGAACCTGCGTAGGAACGGCGGCCAGGTGAGCTGACGCGCACCAAACCTTGAATTGCGGGCACGCCGTCGGTGTAGCGCAGCAGGATTTTCATCCAACCTTGCTTATCATCGGCGATGACGACAAACTTTTCCACGAAGTTCTGTCTGACGAGAATCTTGGCGATTTCGCGACGCAGCTTCGAGGCCGGCATTTCCACAACGCGCTTCCCTGCCATGGCAGCGTTGCGGATGCGGGTCAGCATATCGCTAATCGGGTCGTTAATAGAGCTCATTCGAGTATTCCTTTTTTCTTCTTCTCGGAGTCCTACCAGGACGCCTTGGTCACGCCCGGAATGTCGCCAGCCAGTGCCAGTTCACGGAAACAAATACGGCACATACCGAATTTGCCCATGTAGGCACGAGGACGACCGCAACGGCGGCATCTGTTGTACGCGCGGACCTTAAACTTAGGAGTCCGCTTCTGCTTCTCGATCATCGAACGCTTGGCCATGGTATTCTCCTGCGCCCTATTTGCGGAAAGGCATGCCGAGAGCCTGCAACAATGCGCGGCCGCCCTCGTCGTTCTTAGCACTCGTCACGAACGTGACGTCCATACCGAGAACCTGACTGATTTTTTCAAAATTGATCTCAAGGAAAATGATCTGTTCCTTGATACCAAACGTGTAGTTGCCGTTACCGTCGAAGCCGCGACGCGGAATACCGCGGAAGTCGCGAACGCGAGGCAGTGCGATCGAGATGAGGCGTTCCAAGAACTCCCACATCCGGTCACCGTGCAGCGTGACTTTGACGCCAATCGGCATCTTTTCTTTAAGCTTGAAGTTCGAGATAGCCTGCTTGGCGCGAGTCACAACGGCTTTTTGACCGGTGATTGCGGCAAGATTGCCGGCAGCTTCCTCAATGAGGCGCTGATTTCCGGAGGCTGCGCCGACGCCCATATTCAGGACGATCTTTTCGAGGCGCGGAACTTCCATTGGATTCTTGAACCCTAGTTCGGTAACCAGGGCGGGAATCACTTCCTTGCGGTATTTTTCCTTGAGCTTCAGCATGTTTAGTTCCGTGTTAGCGCCAAAAGGCGTTACTCAACGGCCTTCCCGGTTTTTTTCTCAACGCGAACCCGCTTGCCATCTACGTCGCGACGCGACACCTTGACGGGTTCGTTGGACTTGCTGCTCACCAGCATGAGGTTCGAGACATGGATTGGGGCCTCACGGTCCACAATTCCACCCTTTTGATCCTGCTGGGACGGCTTTTGGTGCTTCTTGGCGAGGTTCAGGCCTTCGACCAACACGCGCTGCTTATCAGAAAGCACGCGGAGGATCTTGCCCGTCTTACCACGAGCCTTGCCGGAAATCACCTTGACGGTGTCGTTCTTTTTGAGATTCAGAGCCACTTTACACCACCTCCGGCGCAAGTGAAACGATCTTCATGAACTGACGATCGCGGAGTTCGCGAGCGACAGGCCCGAAGATGCGGGATCCCTTGGGCTCCTTGGCATCATTGATGATCACCACAGCGTTTTCGCCGAATCGAATCGACGAACCGTCACGGCGCTTGACTTCGCGAATCGTACGAACGACGACCGCTTTCTGAACACTACCGCTCTTGACGGCGCCCGCAGGGGCAGCGTCTTTAATGGCGACGACGATGATATCGCCGATGCTGGCGTAACGGCGACGTGTGCCACCGAGCACCTTGATGCACATCGCCTTTTTGGCACCGGAGTTGTCGGCTACATTGAGCCGGGTCTGTTGCTGAATCATGTTTCGTTCCGCCTACTTCTTCTTCTCGACGACGCGAACAAGGCGCCAGCGCTTATCCTTGCTCAAGCGGCGAGTTTCCGCGATTTCCACGGTATCACCCTCATGAGCTTCGTTATTTTCGTCATGCGCTTTAAACTTGACTGTGGTGTGCACAGTCTTGCCATAGAGCGGATGCGACTTACGATTCACGGTGGCAACCGTGATGGTCTTGTCCATCTTGTCGCTCAGCACGATCCCAGTACGGACCTTGCGTCTGTTGTCGCGTTCGGTTTCCATAATCTTCTTTCAGGCCTCCGGCCTTAGTTTGCCTTGTTCTCGGCTTTTTCAGCGAGCACTGTTTGAGCGCGCGCGATATCCTTCCGGAGGGTCCGGAGGAGGGAGGTGTTTTCCAACTTGCCCATACCGGCTTGGAGGCGGGTATTGAACAAACGGGCTTCCATTTCCTTGACTTTTGACGTGAGCGCTTCGGAAGTCATCTCCCGATACTCAGCGGCCTTGACGATGCTAGCCATTCGCTGCAACCTCCACAATCTTGCACTTGAGGGGGAGCTTCTGAGCAGCTACCGCCAGGGCTTCCATTGCGAGTGCGCGGTCGACGCCGCCCATCTCGAACAAAATCCTGCCGGCGAGTGCAACAGCAACCCAACCTTCGACGTTACCCTTACCGGAACCCATTCGAGTTTCCGCAGCCTTTTTCGTGAAAGGCTTATCGGGGAACACGCGGATCCAGACCTGACCACCGCGCTTGATCTTGCGCGTCATGGCGATACGAGCAGCTTCAATCTGGCGATTGGTGACCCAGGACGATTCCATCGCCTGAATACCGAATTCACCGAAGGCCAGCGAGGTGCCGCGCGGAGCGACGCCCTTCATCTTGCCCTTTTGGACTTTGCGCCATTTGACTTTTTTCGGGCTCAGCATTAGGACCGCGACCTTTCTTCTTCATGCTGGATGCTCATGGCGTCCTTCTTGAGGATTTCTCCCTTGAAGATCCAGACCTTAATGCCGATGGTACCGTACGTCGTCTCGGCACGCGAGGTCGCGTAATCGATATCGGCGCGCAGTGTTTGCAGAGGGATGCGACCATCGCGAGTTTTTTCAACTCGGGCGATTTCCGCGCCGCCGAGGCGGCCGCTGCAAGTGATCTTGATGCCCTGGGCGCCCAAGCGCATCGCCGAAGCGACGGCTTTCTTCATCGCGCGGCGGAACGCCACACGCTTCTCGAGCTGGCGGGCGATGTTCTCGCCGACAAGCTGGGCATCCACTTCAGGACGCTTGATTTCACGGATGTTGATGTAGATCTGCTTGCCCGTGAGATGTTGCATCTCACCGCGCAGGCGTTCTACTTCTTCACCCTTCTTACCGATCACGACGCCCGGACGGGCGGTGAACAGGTTGATGGTGACTTCGCGCACGGTACGTTCGATACCCACGTTGGAAAGGCTGGCATGAGCCAAGCGCTTACGCAGGTAGCGACGGATCATCATGTCCTCATAGAGGAGATCCGCGAAGTTTTTTTCCGCGTACCAGCGGGAATTCCACTGCTTGACGACGCCAAGACGGAACCCAATCGGATGTGTTTTCTGTCCCACTATCTACCCCCCTTAGTCCGACACCACGACGGTGAGATGACTAAGCTTTTTTTCGATACGGAACGCGCGCCCCTGGGCACGCGGACGAATACGCTTGACTAAGGGACCCGCGTCGACAGTCACTGACTTGATCGTCAGAACCTTACCACGCACGCCACCTTCTTGTTTGACCTGCCAGTTAGACACGGCCGACTTCAAAACTTTTTCCACCATGCGCGCGGACTTCTTGCGAGGACCGAGCCCGAAAAGGATCGCCGAGGCGGCCTCTACGGACTTGCCACGAATCAGGTCTGCGACAAGGCGCATGCGGTTGGTTGAAGACCGCAAGTACTTGGCTTTTGCCATTGCTTCCATGCCCATAACCCCTTACTTCGCCTTCTCGGACTTGACGTGACCGCGATAAGTGCGTGTCAACGAAAACTCGCCCAGCTTGTGGCCTACCATGTTTTCCGAAACGAACACAGGCACGAAGATCTTGCCGTTGTACACGGCGATCGTCTGACCCACGAAGTCCGGGGTGATCGTGGAGCGACGGCTCCACGTCTTGATGGCGGTTTTTTTGCCGCCCTTGTCGGCACCCTGCACCTTGGTGAGGAGGTGCGTGTCGACAAATGCGCCTTTTTTTAGTGAACGAGCCATGTTGTTCCCTTTTAGACGTTCTTCGGACGACGACGTACGATAAACCGGTCGGTCCGCTTGTTGTTGCGCGTCTTCTTACCCTTGGCCTTCTTGCCCCACGGAGAAACCGGGTGGCTGCCGCCGGAAGTACGACCTTCACCGCCACCCATCGGGTGATCGACAGGGTTCATGGCGACGCCGCGAACCTTAGGACGCTTACCGAGCCAGCGTGAACGACCGGCAGAGCCGCTTACGATCTTGCTGTGATCAGGATTACCGACACGGCCGATCGTCGCGAGGCACTCTGCGAGCACTTTGCGAATTTCGCCGGAAGGCAATTTGATATTGACGTAGTTGCCTTCGCGGGCCACCACTTCGCACTGCGTTCCGGCAGAGCGAGCGAGTTGCGCACCTTTGCCGGGCCGAAGCTCGACGTTGTGCACGAAGGTGTTCATCGGCAGTTTACCCAAGGGCAACACGTTGCCGGCTTCGAGTGCTGCATTTTCAGAAGTCACCAGCGTAGCGCCGACCTTGAGGCCGTCAGCTGCGATGATGTAGCGACGCTGACCGTCGGTATAACGAACCAGTGCGATGCGAGCGCTACGGTTCGGATCGTATTCGATCGTTTCTACGATCGCGTTGACGTCCGTACGTGCACGGCGGAAATCGATGATGCGATAGAGGCGCTTGTGGCCACCGCCGCGACGGCGCATCGTGATTTTGCCGTGATTGTTACGTCCGGCCTTTTCATGGATGCCTTCGGTCAGAGGCTTGTAGGGCTCCGACGTTGTGATTTCCTCGAAACCGGACGTCTGCTTGTAACGCAGGGTCTTGGTGAGGGGTCTGTAGGTTTTGAGTGCCATGGTGTGTCCTGGTAGTCCTACTCGAGTTCCTTGATGGTCTCACCCTGTTTGAGGCTGATGACAGCCTTTTTCCAGGATGCGCGGCGACCGGGGATACCGCGAACTTGCTTGACTTTGCCGAGCATGTTCAAAGTATTGACCGATTCAACCTTTACCTCAAAGCGCTGTTCAAACGCTTTCTTGATTTCCGACTTGTTGGTCGCCGGAGAAACGCGGAATACGTACTGATTGGCGCCGGTGCGCTGCACGAGGGATTTCTCCGAGAACACCGGGGTTCCAATGATGTCTTTTAAAGGCTTCATCGCTTATCCCCTCGTCTCCACCAAGGCCTTGAGAGCCGAGGTGGTGAAAATAACGCTATCGGCATTCATGAGGCCGTAAGCGTGAATGTCCTGTACGCGTTCGACGCTGGTATCACGCAGGTTGCGTGCGGCCAGAATCAAGTTGGCATCGGCTTGGTCAACGACGAGAAGTTTTCTCGCGCCGGCAAGTTCGGCCTTCTTAAGAATCACAGAGAGCTGGGTGGTTTTCGGTCCGGTGATCCCGAAGCCTTCGAAAACGTGAACCTGGCTTTCGCGAGCCTTGAGGCTGAGAGCCGAGATGAATGCTTTTTGCTTCATCTTCTGGCTGATCGCCTTGGTGTACTTGTGCGGGAGGGGTCCGTGGGCCTTACCACCGCGAGCAAACTGAGGTGCGGTATTGGAGCCCTGACGAGCGCCACCGGTTCCCTTTTGCTTATGGGGCTTACGACCGCCACCGGAAACTTCCGAGCGATTCTTGGTCTTATGTGTACCCTGACGCTGGTTGCCCAGGTAGACGTACGTGGCCTGGAACAACGCCGGCTCATGCACTTCTTGGTCGAAGTGCGAAGCGGGCAGCTCGAGTTCCTGCTTGTACGCGCCGTCGGCAGCGTGCAATTTCGCGTTAGCCATTTTGCTTCCTCACGATCACCCGGGCGTTTGTGGCACCGGGCACTGCGCCCTTGATGAAAATCAGGCCCGTCTCAACATCGACGCGAATCACTTCGAGGTTTTTGACAGTCTTCTGGTCCACACCGTGGTGACCGGGCAATTTCTTACCGGGAAACACGCGGGCGGGGTAGGAGTGCGCGCCGAGAGAACCCGGGGCACGGACGTTTCTGGAACCGTGGGCCGAAGGACCACGCTGAAACTTATGACGCTTGATGGTACCGGAAAAGCCGCGGCCCTTGCTGATACCGATCACAGTGACCTTCTTGTCTTCATTGAAGATCGAGACGTCGTACTGCTTACCGATTTCATAGGCGGAGGTGTCATCGAGACGGAACTCGTTGATCTCACGCGAAGGGGCAATGCCTGAGCTCTTGAACTGGCCGAGATCGGCGAGCGTCAAATGCTTTTCTTTGGCGGTGCCTTGGGCGACTTTGATGGCTGTGTAGCCATCGCGCTCAACGGTTTTGATGTCGAGGATCGTCGCCGGAGCGGCTTCCACAACGGTGACGGCGACGGGTTGACCGTCGGCGTTGAAGATTTGGGTCATGCCCAATTTTTTACCAATGATTCCCAGCATATTACACCTTGATCTCCACCTCGACACCTGCCGGCAGATCCAGCTTCATCAGGGAGTCGATGGTTTGTGGGGTGGATTCCAGGATGTCGATCAACCGCTTGTGAGTGCGGATCTCGAACTGCTCACGGGAAGTCTTGTCGACGTGCGGGGAGCGCAAAACGGTGTAAATCCGCTTTTTGGTCGGCAAGGGAATTGGTCCTACAATATTTGCGCCCGTATTACGGGCTGTGCGTACGATATCCGCTGCCGAACGGTCGATCATGCGATGATCGAACGACTTCAGTCGAATTCTGATTCTCTCTCCTGCCACGGCGTAAACCTCTTTGCTCGTTAGCTGGTTAATTCCCTGCCGATTTTCACAGAACAGGTCGGGCGCGAGGCCCGGCCTTTCCACTCACTGATATTTAGGCGATGATTTCGGTCACAACGCCGGCGCCGACAGTCTTGCCGCCTTCGCGAATTGCGAAGCGCAAGTCCTTGGCCATAGCGATGGTGGAGATGAGCTCCACTGTGCACGA
>JBIIWL010000086.1:0-7371 GCA_044338885.1 Fibrobacteria bacterium | reverse complement strand
CCCTGTATGCAGGCGTCACGCGATCTTTCGGTAGCTCGCTGAAGACATCCGTGACACCGTTCTATCAAAGAAATATTCGTGATACGATCCTGGGCAACGATAGCCTGCGCTCCGGAGTTCCAGCGTCGGTACGCACCGAACTTGGGTACGTTGGATTCCCAGGTTATGACGTTCGTCACGATGAAATCTTAGGCGCGACGTTCAGCGTGTACCGTTACGCCTATAAAACCGTTCACAACTTTCGCAACCTGAAGTGGAGTGAGACGATTGAAACGGGGTGGCGCCTGTCGGCCTCTGTCGGCCAGAACCAAACCTGGCTCGGCGCCCACGACCCGGATACATATCTCGCGTACTCGGCCGTGTATAACGATGCCTGGAAGGACGCGCTCTTTTTAAACACCAACGCATCTCTCAAACACTTTACATCCGCCTCGGGCGACCTCCGCAACGGCTCGACCTCCGCCTATGCGGAGGCCCAATGGAAACCACTACCACTGACAGCCACCGTCTTCACCGCCGGGCACGACCGTTTGTTCGCAACCCCCAATGGCCAAAAGTTGTACTTGGGTGAAGAATCGGGTTTGCTCGGGTTTCCGAACTTCTATTACGGCGGTGACAACCGCTTTTTGGCCTCGGCAGAACAACGGTTCTTCCCGCCGTGGGAGTTCGCCACCGTGGCCCCCGCCCTCGCCGTGTTCCTCAACGCGGGCAATGCGTGGGATGGCGCGGCGCTGCCCAAAGTGGGTGAGCTCCATTACGCCGCTGGCGTGGGCGTGCGCCTCGGCGCCACGCGGTCGGTTCAAAAGGTCGTGAACCACATCAATTTGACGTGGCCTCTGGGCGAAAAAAATCTCACCGGCCCGGTGTTCGGCATTCGCGCCGCGAAGAGCCTGTAGAGCGTTGAGAACATGCTGGGCCTCTTCGGCCCCGTGGGGGCATGCCCCCTGCGACGCGGCGCTTACCACCCAAAGGCCCGCTAAATACCCCCCAAATCCCCCGCTGCTCCCACCGGAAAAAGACCGGACATTCTGACACTTGTGGAATTAGATTAACCGTCCCGGAATCGCCGGCCTGACCGGCATTCCGCATTATTCATGCTTACCCGAAATATCGCCAAATACCTGCTGCTGATCGCCGATTTTGTGGCGATCAACCTAGCCCTAGCCCTTCTGTTCTGGTGGCATTACCAGAGCGGCATTGTCGCGGGCTCTTTTGATGCCAGCCGGTCCTACGCAAGCTTCGCGCAGCTCGGGCTTGTGGTCAGCATTGTCTGGGTCGTCTATTTCTTTTTCCGCGGTCTCTATCGCGATTGGTCGCTCCACTCCCGCGCGGTGCACGTGGCCCTTGTGTCTCGCGATATCGTTTTATTCTGTCTGTTTCTGCTGGCCGTCCTAGCAGGCAATTACGCGCTCGAAGCCTGGAAGGAAATGCGGTTCCTCGACATTTTCACCGTGCAGCGGTTTTTAACCGTCCTGTCTTACGGTATGGTTTTCTTGATTTTTATCAATGGCCTCCGTCTTTTTGCTTTGGGGATGATTCGGTCACTATTGATTCGCGGTCACGGCATGGACCGATTGCTGATTCTAGGCGCGACTGAGGCTGGCCGAAGCATTCACAAATCCATCGCTTCGGCTCCCGAACTGGGGTGGAAGGCGATTGGCTTTGTGGAGCAGAACCCCATATTCAAAGGGGCAGAGTTCGACGGCCTCCCGGTTTTAGGCAAGTATTCCGACCTCCCGCATTTGATCAGCTTACACCGCGTGGGCGGTTTGATCATCAGCCACGAATCATCGTCACATAACGAAATCCTGCGGGTGTTGTCGTATGTGGCTGAATACCCGCTGACGATTTTCATCGTTCCCGATCTTTACGACGCGGCGACGGGGCACTTTAAGACCAATACCGTCCACGGCATTGCCCTCAAAGAATTGTTCCCCGCGCATATGCCGGCTTGGGAGGCAAACCTCAAGCGCTTGCTCGACATCACGGTCTCCGCCCTCGCGTTGTTGATCTCGTTCCCCATTTTATTGTTTGTTGCCATCTTGATTCGGATCGACTCCAAAGGGCCCGTGCTGTATTCGCAAGAGCGCGTAGGCTTGTATGGCCGCATTTTCTTGCTCTACAAGTTTCGCTCGATGCGCACCGATGCCGAAGCGTTGGGGCCGCAGTGGGCTTCGCAAAACGACCCGCGCGTCACGCGACTGGGTCGATTCCTCCGCCGCACGCGGCTTGACGAAATCCCGCAATTATGGAACGTGCTCATTGGCGATATGAGTTTGGTCGGGCCGCGACCCGAACGCGAGCACTTCATCAATCAGCTGCGTAACGAAGTGCCGCTCTATTTGCAACGCCTCAAGATGAAGCCCGGTTTAACGGGTTGGGCGCAGGTGAAGCATCATTACGACACGAACCTCGAAGACGTCAAAACCAAGGTGCTATTCGACCTGTGGTACTTCGAAAACATGTCGCTCCCCCTTGACCTCGTAATCCTCCTCCGCACCGTCTGGGTCGTCTTCACGGGTAAAGGGGCTCATTGATCTAATTGTAGGGAACCCTTACGAAGCTCACCGGAAGGTGAGATGAGTCACGGAGCGCATTAACCAAGATGTAAGGAATCCCTATGAGCATCACCGCTCTATCGTGCGGTTTCTGCTTCAATCTTCCGCATCTGAGCCATCACCTCCGCCTCATCAGGCGATGAGGCCTCGAGCGGTGCCGCTAAACACCGCGGCGCCCAGGCGAACAACAACAAGCATCCCGCTTCAAGCTTAAGCCTCCACTTCGGTCGCGTGCGCGGCCAATCCCAAACCGTCCACCCATTGGCCTTGGCCGCTTTGGCCATCTTGGCCGTCGGTCGAATGCAATGGCCGTGGTCGACAAAGGTCAGCAAGGGGATGTCGTGATGATGGTCTGAGTAGGCGAAACCGCCGCGCCCCGCGGCCGCAAACCCGAGGTCGCGCAACCGGCGGATCTTGTTTGAACCGCGCAGGTTTCCGCCGTGATACCCGGGGAACCGCAATAATCCCCCCTGCCATTTCATTTCCGTGCCCAGCAACGTGCCTCCGGGTGGGAAAAAGTCGGCAAGGTACTTGAGGTAAAACGTGCCGCTGGCTGAAATCACCACCGTGTGATGCCCGAATTTGTGATGGGCCCAAAGGCGCGCCAACACAGGGCCGTGAAACCGTGAAACGAGGTCGTCGCGGACGAAATCACGCGCCAACGTCTCAAGGGCTGCGCTCTTTTCAAAAGCAAGGGGCCACAAGAAAACGCGCTTGAGGGCATGGCTATCGATGACGCGTGCGGCGAGCAGGCCAAGCCCTACGACGTTGGCCAGCTGAAAGACCCGCATCCAGGGGCGCCGGGCATAGTAATACCGTTGCCAAAACAAGATGCTATCCCCTTCGATCAGGGTGCCGTCGTAATCGAAAAAGGCGGTAGTGCTCATGGGGGGGAAAACTACCTCTTTGGAGGCTCGACTATTTGCGAAGTATGGGCGGCAGAGGCCGCTCGCACGGAAGTAAATTCCCACCATGCTCTCACACGACCCGGTCCGCTCCCGCCTTCGCGACGCTCTTGAACGTTCAGCCGTCGGGCTTTTTTTGCGAGGCGCTCGCACCCAGTGGGCCGATTCATGGTCCCACGCCCGTATGCCGAATAAGGTCGAGATCCGGGGGCTTGAGCAGCGCGGGAACGAGAGCCCCGATTGGGCTTCGGTGCGTTTACTCGGTGCCGGCTCACTAGGGGGCATTCGCAATTGCCGGTTTGAAGGCCACAGCATTTTACGCCTGGGCGATCAGTCAACGGTGGGCCCGATCTTGCGGAACAGTCTGATTCGCGATTGTTTACTCGGCGTCTGCACCGTGGATTCCGTCGCCCTCCTCGAGCGTGTAATCATCGATCACGGCGCGGTGTTGCACCACGTCGGTGTTTGCTCGGGTAAACCCGGTTCGCGCTTTTGCCTCGGCCTTGCGGTTCACCCGGGTGCGGAGACCGGCGCGCGCCGCGTCTTTTTAGCGGACAACTTGTTACTGAGTGATTGCGCCGCTATGGCCGCGCTACCGCCCGACGAGCAGGAGGCACTCGCACACGAATGGACGGCGCGCCTTAAGCCCTGCGTGTCGGACTACGCGTTCATCGGGGTAGGCGCGCGCGTAGAACATGTGAGATTTTTGGAAGACAGTTTTGTGGGTGCCGGCGCGACAATTCGCGGTGCAGCCGCCGTGCGCCGCTGCGTGCTGGCCGCCAATTTGAGCATGACCGGGCCGTCGGCAACTGCAGACAGCGTCATCATCGGGGACAACGTGATCGCCGAAGATTGCGTACTGGAAGCCGGCGTACATTTGAATTCGTCGGCTCAAGTGCGGCGATCGCTTTTTCTGGAACGCTCGGGTGCGGAGCACAGCGGCCATGTGGCCGATTCGGTGATCGGCCCGAATACCACCATCGCCAAGGGCGAAGTCACCGCATCGCTCGTGGGCCCCTTTGTGGGGTTTCATCATCAGGCCTTATTGATCGGCACCCTGTGGCCACAGGGTTGTGGCAACGTGGGTTATGGCGCGAACGTGGGCAGCAACCACACGGGCCGCAAGCCCGACCAGGAGTTGCGGCCCGGTGAGGGCACCTTTTTCGGCCTCGGGTGCGCGATCAAATTTCCGGCGGATTTTTCGGCCGCTCCGTATTCGCTGTTTGCAACCGGTGTCGTCACACCGCCGCAAAAAATCGCCTTCCCCTTCTCGTTGATCACTCCCAGCACGATGCCTTCCACCAATTTCCCTCTGGGAGAGGGGCCGGGGGTGAGGGCTACGTCTGCCATCGCGAATGAAATTATTCCCGGTTGGATGTGGTCCGAAAATGCCTACGCGCTGATCCGCAACGCTTACAAGTATGCGGATCGCAACAAGGCGCAAAATCATCCGCTGCCTGACCATTCGCCGATCACGGGTTCGCCTGTGGCGGGCACCTTTCTCGCTGCAGATTTATTTTCATCACGCGTGGCTGATCATGTTGGTGCGGCATTGGCGACTCTTGAGGCCTTGCCTTCGGGTTCGACCGGAATACTGACGGACAAAGACATGCCTGCTGTCGGACAAAATTTTATGCAGGCTCGGCGAGTGGCTGCGGCCCGCGGCGCCTACCGCCACTATATGGCTTTTGTCTTTTTCCGCGCGCTCTTATGGGACCCCGAAGCTCCCTTGGAGCCTTCGTCGAAGATTTTGAAATGGGCCGAACGGGCGGGCCTGAAGGTGACCGATCATTCTGCGGCCCTCGAGGTCCTGGAAAGTTTGGGGGTAGCGGTTGAGGCCTCGCTGCGGAAGGATGCGGCGCGTGGAGAACAGGTGTTCGCCGACTATGGGGATTTTCACCCTGAAGCGGCGACCGACCCGGTTTGTGTCCGCCTAAGGGCTGAATTGGCGGCCCTGCGACCGATTTTACGCGCACGCCTCGCCCAATGGGGGTGAATCATCCGTGCGTCAATCCATTGAAGCGGAGCCTGCCGGAAACTATTATTGCCTACCTTGGCGGGCTAGCTCAGTTGGTTAGAGCAGCGGAATCATAATCCGCGTGTCCGGGGTTCAAATCCCTGGCCCGCTACCAAAAACTTAAAGGGACACTGGAAACGGTGTCCCTTTTTTGTTGTCCCTATTTTACCGGTTTCAGGGTTCACTTGTTTCAGCCCGCTTTTCGGAGGAGACCGCCAGTTGCGGCTCCCGGGATTGCGCCCCCCCCCTCTTTGTCATTTCGTCAATTTAAACGCTAAATGACATACCTTTGCAAATCTGGCAAATTCAGAATCCCAAACCCAAGTTGGAAAACATATGCTCAAGACGTTGACGTTTTATTTGTCTCTCACCGTGGCCCTCTTTTTGTTGGCGTGTACCACGGACAGCAGCACCTCGGGCAATTCAACCAAATACACGGTCGGCGGCACGGTGTCCGGTCTTGGAACCGGTCAAATCGTCTCGCTGAAATTGGTCGGGGATGGCGGTGCACTGGACAATCAAAACGTCTCCAGCAGCGGCTCCTTTACCTTCGGCCCGCTGCTTTCCAACGATGTCACTTACAATGTTACGGTCGAAACCCAGCCCCGGGGTCAGGTTTGTACTGTGACCAACGGATCCGGCACCATCGCCAAGATGAACATTACAAATGTGACGATCGATTGCGCCAACCAGAGCCTTGCGTTGTATTTCACGCAGGAAATGACCGGCACCGTCGCTGGCTTTCGCATTGATCACCAATTCGGTGAACTGTTGGAGGCGATCCCCTCGGTTTCCACGGGAACGGGGACCCATCCGGCGCCCAAAGCCATCGCAGTGGCCGCCAACGGGAAATACGCTTATGTGACCAATGAAGGCATCAATACGGTTGCGGCCTTTTCCGTCAACGCCACCACGGGCGCCCTGTCTTCGGTGGGTTCGACATCCACCCAGGCAGGCCCGTTGGGCGTGGCGGTGGACCCGGCCGGAAAATTCGTATACGTGGCGGAATCGGGTGCCAGCAAAGTCTCGAGTTACGCCGTGAATGCGAGCACGGGTGGTTTGACCTTCGCGAACAGCGCAACGCCGTCGGACACGTCACAGCAGATTTACGCCGTGAGTTTGGCAGTAGCGCCCTCGGGGAACTTTGTCTACTACACGGCAGGTTATGATGGATCGACGGGAACCCTGAGAGTCGACCGCACGAATGGCGGCATGACGATCGCTTCCAGTTGGGCGGGTGTGTCGAAATCCGCCAACCAGATCGTCGTCCATCCCGGCGGAAGATTCGGGTACGTTGCCATTGGTAAATACGAGGAAGCAACGGGTCACATCGCATTGCTTTCGCTGGATCCCGTGACGGGCGGAATGATCGGCGGAAGCCTGGTCGACATCGCCGGAATGGTCAAGGGGGTTGCCGTTGACCCGACTGGCAAATACCTCTATGCTATCGACAACAAAAACAGGCTGATCTACGCCTACAGCATCAATGCCTCAACGGGCGCGTTGACGCGGATCGGCTCGACAATCGCGACTGGAACCAGCCCAGAAGGCGTGACCGTGGATCGCAGCGGAAAATTCGTGTACGTCTCCAACGGCGGTAGTCACACGATTTCCATGTACCAAATCAATGCGGCAACCGGCGTCTTGTCCGGGGGTGGCCTGAGGCCCACGGGCGCGAACACGCAGCCCTTTGCGATCACCAGTTTTTAATCGATCGACCCACCGCACGCAGAGGGAGCAGAGGAAACTCTGCTCCCTTTTCATTTATTAACAGGGGCCGCTCTTCTTGTTGGCGCGTTCTGCATTACGTTGATTGTTCGGTATGAGAAATTTCTCGTGCCTCTTGGCGCAAGGGCACGATTTTCCTGAACGACAGCGGGGAGATCCCCCT
>JBIIWL010000084.1:0-7432 GCA_044338885.1 Fibrobacteria bacterium | reverse complement strand
CACCTTGATTGAAAAAGTTGAAGTACTTGAAGAAAAAGAGAATCGCGCACGTCACGATCACGCTCACGACAAGCAATGCTTTTTTTGCTCGCGGAGACTTGCTGTTTTCGATCCAGATTCCAGCGGCATAATCGACGACTATGGTCGTGAGCAAAATGAGGATGTAGGCCGGGACAAAGGCCATATAAAAGAAACAACTTGCCGCCAAAAGCAATGCCCATCTGGCTCGATGAGGCAGCATGAAATACAATGCCGTTACAATCGGAAAAAAGATGAAGAACTCGATCGAATTAAAAAGCATGGTTACGTGGTCTCAAAAATGTTTGATCGATTCTAAAAATGATTCATGGCGCTGAGTATTCGAGGATAGAGCCCATACAGTACTTGAGCCACCCCAGCTTTAAAAGCTTCTCTCTGAGAATATCGGCTCAATGCCGACATTCTCGCACGCTTCGACGGCTCGAAAAACGGCATTGAACCCAAACGAAGCCAATGTTTTGAGTACAAAGCATCGGTCCAAGATAACATTTAGACCTGTTTTTCTAACTCGGGTGATTGCCGCACTTATGGCCCTACACGCTTGAATCGTTGCTGCGCGCGCTCATGGTCTAAACCTGATTTGACAAAGCGCCTCCCCTCACCCGCCTCACAGACGGGGATACCGCTCGGCGTTCGCAATACGCATGCTAGATTTTACCGATCTGCCAGCGCAAAATCGGAGACGCATGAAGCACATTACCATTCGCAGCGTTGGCCTCACACTGATCACCGTATTAGCCGTCCTCTTTCTGGAGGCCGCGGCCCTCCCCGTCGAAGTCGGTCACCCCGTCGGGCCATTTTTACGCCGCCTAAGCGACCTAGGTGCCGCGCCTTCCGGTTTTTGGAACACGCTCCCCCGCGACTCACGCGAAATCACCACCACCCTTGAGGCCGCCGCCCGGCACCCCGGACTCAGCGCGTGGGATTTGCAACGGATCAACGTCTACCTCGACGAATTCGAGCCGAATCGTCGCCGCAAGGGCACCCGCTTCAAATATGAAGACTCGGCCTACCTCGTTTTCGCGGGAGCCGAATTTTTAGCCTATGGCGGCATTCAAGATTCCGCCTCAGAAATCGACCGGTGGGCCTTCGGCAGCTTCACGCCTGGCATCGAAGGCACGTACAAGTCAGACCTGCATTTTATCGCCGAAGGCACCGTCGGCATGGAACGCAGCGCCGTCGATCGCTTTTCCAATTACAACTTCAACCCTGAACACGGTATGCCCTACGCCGTACGCCGACAGCGGCTTGGCCAAATGCAAGGCGTGATCACCTTCGACGGATTCAGAACCCTATTCGGGTTCCGCAACAAATACATCGGCCTTGAGGCCGGGCAGGACTGGAACCAATGGGGCCCGGGGCACTGGCAGCATACCACCCTCGGCAGCAGACCTCACTTTTGGGTCCAAGATTCAATAGGCCCCAGTACCTCCGATTCGGAAACCGAATATGGCGGCAGCCGCGGCTATTTCACCGCTGCACGACGCGGCTACCGCTCCCCTGGCGAAGGGCCTCCCCTCCCCCAGATCAGACTCAAAATGTCCGGCACACGGTGGGAATACACCAAAATCGTCGCCAAACGCACGGGCCTACACAAAGACTCCGCCGCCTATTTGGTGGCACACCGAGCCGAGGTTCGTCTCGGATCGTTCACCTTCGGCGGAACTGAAATGCTGACCATCGGCAGTCGCGGCCCCGACGGCATCATGTTGATCCCTGGTATTCCCCTCAAGTTTGGCGAACACGAAGGCGGCGACCTCGACAATACCGCCATGGGGGCCGATGTCGAGTACACCATCAAAGGGCACGGCCGAGTTTACGCGGAAGTGTTTTTAGATGACTTCAGCGGCACGCCTCTGAATTATTGGGGCAATAAATTTGCGTGGTTAGTGGGTGGTGCCTGGCAAGACCCGCTCGGATGGCCGGCTGAATTCCATATCGAATACGCCCGCGTCGACCCGTGGGTTTACGGGCACGACCTCTACAACACCCAGATGCAAAGCTACGGGGCCCTGCTGGGAAGCACCCTGCCGCCCAACGCGCACGCGGTGTTCAGCTCACTCACCTTCCCGCTCCCCTCAAATATGACCGGGGTCGTGGACTATCGATTCCGTCAACGCGACCTTTACTCGCCCGGCTCTTCGATTTTTGAAAACTGGTTCAGCACGATATCCAACCCATTCCCCCGTCAAGAAACCAAACAGTTTCTGGTTAAAGACGTGGAAACCCGTCACGACATCAACATGACCGTAGACTGGAAGTGGAAGCGCCACGTCAAGCTACAAGCCGGCGTTGGTGGAGTATTCGTTTGGAACGACAGAGGCAGGCCCAATGTCACGCGGGCCACGCCCACGGGCCATTCCGAAGTCAGATTCACCTACTAACGCGGTTCAGTTCAAGGCGCGCGGCGCGAGCGCGCCACGATCCCCACACTAAAGCACAAGCTGGTGGGCAACCACGAGAACGGGTGACCCGAAACCTGCACGACTTCGAAGTGCTTTCCGATTTGGCCAATCAACTCGTCGTAATTGAAACCCTTGTGCTCGCGACGCGCCACCTTGTGCGTGCGACCCAAGGTCGCATTCACGATCTCACCCAAGGTGTAGGGCTCGGGATCGGCTCTGAACACGAACTTGGTCAACCACTTGGCGAAAAACATCAGCCCCTTTTCATTGGGGACCGTGATGAAGAAATACCCGTCAAGGTGCGCGGCGATTGTGGCGAGGTATGGGTCGACCAGATCAAGGGGAACGTGCTCGAGTGTTTCCATAGACACGGCGATATCGAATCGTTCGTCGGGTGCGAGGCCCATTTGGGCGGGGGTCGTCGCTTGAATGAAATGCGCACCAATAACATGACCCCACTGCTGGCGCGCTAAATCCAAACCGCCTTCCCAGTTCGCATCAAACCCTTTGTAAACCTGGGGCTGCGGCATAAAGCCAAGCAATTTACCGTCAAAGCAGCCCAGTTCCAGCACCGCACGAGGCGTCAGATTGCGCTTGTGCAACTGAGCGCCGAACCAACGAAACCGCGCCAGATGCAGGTATTTGCGTAAGCCCGATTTGAAAAGTCGTTCGTTGTATCCGGCTTGTTGCAGGCTCTTCATGAAATCATCCCATCGTGTTGTGTGCGCCTGGGCCAACCGGCGCGTCTTGTCTTCAACCGTGTCATCGCAAAAATCATTAAATCAGGGCGAAAATCTACTCTCCACCCGCGTGTCGTCAACGCAAACTCCCGGGAACAACCCAACGTAACGTATCGCTGCACAAACCGGCACGACAGGCCATACTCAGGAGCGAATCGCCGGCCCGCGCCGTCATGGTGACCGAAGTCCCGGTGCGGCGCCTCGCCCTATTCCACACAACCACCGTATCCTGACTCCACGTTGTAAAATTCGCCACAACGTTCGGTGCTCGCAAAGCAACAAACTTCAAAGTGGGGGGCGGAGGGGGCCATCGGGATGAGCGGGAGCCGGTTTCATGGCGGACACCCGGAATCGGTTTGGTAAAGGCTGCCTCACGATCGAGCGACATTTCAAGTAGAATATCGCGCGCCACAGGGGCATCCAGCGGGTCTGCGGCGATCAGTGGACGGCGATCAGTCATCGCATGGCTGTTGGTAAACGTCGCGCGCTCAACGATCCCTGATGGGTTATCCGCTCGTCTGGTTTCTTGTAAGCGGATGAGCGGCCCCGCCTCATGTAAAAAGCGGGATGGGCTGCGCCCATCGAACAAACAACTCTCGAAATCGATGCGGGCGTTCCCCCGCACACTAGCGCGTAAGGTGAGGGTAGGCCCCTGTTCATTTCGGAACGTCGATCGACTGAAGCGAATTAACCCTGCGGTCACCACCCCGCGATAGGCCCGCACCAAGGTGCCCGAGCTGGAGGCGCTGGCAACAAACAGGCAATCCTCGAACGTGATAGAGACCGGCGCCGATCGCTCGCTCAAACGCCCCAAATCGATCAAAGCCGGGGGCCCGGCATTGCCCGTAAAGACGCTGTTGCGGATGCGACAGTTCACCAAACGTTGCCCGTCGTGATCGGGTTCAAAGTCGATGCCCGCCATCGGCGCATGTCCGCTGGTGGACTCAAAGCGCGAGTGCTCCACCAGAAGGTTTTCGGCGGAGATCACGCTAAGGCCTTGTCGGCGGTTTGCTGAGGCCGTCACATGAGCGACGCGCACCTGACGACTTTCCAACAACCCGGAGGGGTCGCGCAAGCCGTCGATGTAAATACCGTCTCCCCCGCTACTGTCCATCGCCAAGCCTTCGACCGTGACACGCTGAACCCCCATGAGACTGAGGGCGTGCCTCCATTGGCCATCGACATACTCCGCTTTGCGCATCACCAAGCGGGCCCCATACCCGACGACATGCACATCGCGCACGCCGTACAGAGTCAGTAGGCAGTCGCTTAACCCCGAAAAGGCCCCGGCGGCCGCACGAATTTCCGTCCCCGGCATCAAGACGATCACACGCGCGCCGCGCGTGAGGCGCAATGGCCCCGTCACCCACCCGCCGCGCTTGGGTAAAACAACAAGGGTATCCGCGTCAGCATTCAAAAAAGATTGCAAGGCGGACGAAGGGGCCGAGGGCCGCAGCACCAAACGCTTCGCGTCGGCGGGGCTCGAAAAAATCGCCCCACAAAGAAGTGCGGTCATCGCGATGCGGATGCGCACACTTCTCAAACGGGACCGTCTCCAAACCCTGGGCCGGCCTTGGACCCAAGAAGCGCCTCCACATAAGCCTCGACCACAAGGCCCTCACCGAAGCGCTGTTCAACCCGGTCACGGGCTGCCGCCGCCATACGCTGCAGAGCCGCCTCATCGAGGGCCATCATTTTTTCCAGAGCCGCGGCAAGGCTTTCCGCATCACGGGGCGCGCATAAAAAGCCATTGACACCATCTTCCACCACCTCGCGGCAGCCCACCCAGTCGGTCGCCACCAAAGGTTTACCCATGGCCGAGGCTTCGAGCAAACTCCGCGGTACGCCCTCACGATAATAGGTCGGCAAAACCACGGCATCGGCCGCTTCGTAAGCTGTGCGCACATCGTTCAACATGCCGCCGTAAGTCAACAACCCTTCGGCCTCCCACGCCGCCAGCTGCTGACGTGAGACACCTTTAGGGTTGCCCTCGTAACAGGCACCGTAAATCACACATTCAACGGTTAGGCCTCGCCCTTTGAGTACGCGGATAGCGTCAGGTAGGTAGGGAAACCCCTTTTCCCACAGGATGCGACCCGCAAAAACAAAGCGGAACGGCGCACCGGGCGAACGGACACGTTGATGAGGCGCAAAGTGGGAAAGGTCGACGCCCGAGCCCGGTAACAAACGGACTTTGTCATCAGGCATAATCCCAGCAGCCCTAAAGTATTCCATGTCTTCTGGATTTTGAAAAAAGACGCGCGTCGCCCGCTTTTGACTGACCTGGTACAAACCTCTCATCAAGGTTTGCAACACACCCCGCTTGTTGAACGCGCTTCCCATACCCGAGATGTTACTGGCATAGGGAACCTTCAACACGCGCGCGGCAAGCGAGCCGTACACATTCGATTTGATCGTAAAGTGAAACGCCATAGCCGGCTTCAGCCGTGCATACGCGAGCGCGTAGCGCGCCAACGTCCATAATTCCATCAATGGGTTTTGCCCGAGCTGACTCATGGGGATGTGAATATGCCGGCAGCCCAACGCCTCAAGGCCGTCCACATATTCATCACGCGGCGACAGCGTCACCACGTCGTAACCACGCTCTAAAAATGCGCGGATCGTGCCTTTTCTGAAATTCAGCAAGTACCACGTGGTATTGGCTGAAAACGTCACCACGTTCTTCATGTTACCGAAACCCCACCAGGATGCTCTCCCTTTTGCAACCATGCCTGAAACATAAGCACGGTCCATAACGCGTTTTGTTCATTCCGTCGGCCCGAAAGGTGATGCTCCCACGCCTTGCGAATCGGCGCCGGCGCAAAGTACCCCTCGCGACGCAGGCGCGACTCGTCGAGCAACTCTTCGGCCCAATCGCGCAAAGGGCCCCGCAACCACGACGACAGCGGCACGGCGAAACCCATTTTAGGGCGATCGATTAGGGCGCGCGGTACGTAGCGATCCAACACCTGTCTTAATACCCATTTGCCTTGGTTATCGCGGATCTTATACGACGTCGGAAGCGAGAGCGCAAACTCGACGAGCTCATGATCCAAAAACGGAACCCGCGATTCGAGACTCACCGCCATGGAAGCCCGGTCTACCTTGGTGAGAATATCGGAAGGCAGATACTGCATCATGTCGATCAGCATCATAGTTTCGGCCGGGTCTTGATCTGGCCCCCATGAAGCCGCCCCTTCAAGCCAACCATGAGGTTCGGTCAATCCGAAAATCAACCGTTCGGGATGCTCCCAATGGCTGACCAATTTGCGGTACAGATCGACAGTGGAGCGAGCGCCCAACCCCTTGGCCAGCTTGCCAATTTTTTCACCGGCCGGTCGCACACGGAGCGCGTTGGGCAAGGCGGGATTGATGGTCTCAAACAACGTACTCCACAGACTGGGGGGTAAGGCGTTCAGGCCTGCGGCCATCACGCGGCGGAGCACTGGTGGCAGGGTATTGAGTGTGCGGCCCGTCCCGTTGGCCCACACATGCCGATTATAGCCGCCGAACAATTCATCACCCGCATCGCCAGAGAGGCTGACGGTGACTTGCGAGCGAGCCAGTTCTGACACCAATAAGGTGGGAATCTGCGAGGCATCGGCGAAGGGTTCACTCCAAAATTCGGGGAGACGAGGAATCATCGCGAGTGCGTCATTCCATTCGAGACGCAACTCGGTATGTTCGGTTCCCAAATGCTCCGCCACACGGCGGGCATCTTGGGTCTCATCATGTTCACGCGAAGCAAAGCCGATAGTGAACGTTTTGACTGGGCGATTTGATTGCGCCTGCATGATCGCCACGATGGAACTGGAATCCACCCCGCCCGACAGAAAGGCCCCCAGAGGTACATCAGACACCATTTGTCGGGCGACGACCTGCCGCAGGCGGCTGTCGAGCTCGTCGACGGCCTCCTGCGCGCTCCCTGAGAAGCGATGACTGGCGGCAACTCGTGCTTTGGCCGGAAGATCGTAATAGCGAGACAGGCGAATGACCGGTTGCGATGACTCGAAACGGACTTCAAGCATGGTGCCCGGTTCGAGTTTGCGGACGCCTTCGTAAATGGCATAAGGCGCGGGAACCGACCCATACCGCAGGTACATCCCCAACACGTTGCGGTCTACAGTCGGGCTCCAGCCCGGTAGCACGCGAAAGGCACGAGATTCAGAGGCAAAGAAAAATTCACCGGGACGTTGACCGTAATAGAGCGGCTTTTCACCCAGGCGGTCAACGGCCATGCGCAACACA
>JBIIWL010000083.1:0-7446 GCA_044338885.1 Fibrobacteria bacterium | reverse complement strand
CAAGGCCAACAAGTCGTTGAGCTGGGCCCGTGAGAACACCGACTCCTCACCCGTCCCCTGAACTTCAACGAATGACCCGCCATCGGTCATCACCACATTCATGTCCACTTCGGCTTCGCTGTCTTCGGTATAGCACAGGTCGAGCATGGGGACGCCATCCACAATACCCACGCTCACGGCCGACACGAGGCTCTTCAGAATCTGCCCCTCGGGGAACAGCGTGGGGGTCGCGGTTTTCATTTTTTGCAGCGCGCGCGCGAGGGCCAAGTAACCGCCCACGATCGATGCCGTGCGTGTACCACCATCCGCTTCAATCACATCGCAGTCGATCACCAGGCTGCGTTCGCCCAATGCTTTCATATCCACCACACCGCGCAAGGCGCGGCCGATCAAACGTTGAATCTCTTGCGTGCGACCCGAGGCACCGTTGCGTTCACGCTTCACGCGCGAATTGGTGCTCCGCGGCAATAAGCTGTATTCGGCGGTGACCCAGCCTTGGCCTTTGCCCTTGAGCCAACGCGGCAGGTCTTCCTCGAGGCTGGCGCAGCACAAAATGCGCGTGCGGCCGACTTCGATGAGAAATGACGACTCGGCGGAGGAAACGAAGTCTTCGGTGATTTTAATGGGGCGGAGTTGATCGACCTTGCGGCCGTCGGGGCGTATGGTTGTCATGGGATTTAGGACCTTAGGTGTGGAAGGATGAGCTTTCAGCGGTCAGCTGTCAGCATACAGGAAAAAATAAGGGACGTCGCCGAAGGCTGACCGCTGATCACTGACAGCGGTCGACTTCAGTTCTTTTTCGGCAAGGCCGCGCGCGGGTAGCTGCCGAGTACGCGTAAGTCACGGGTCAGCGGTTTGAGCTCTCTCAAGGCATCCTTCAACGGCGAAGTTTTAGCCGACCCGGCCACATCAAAGTAAAACCGGTAGTCGAACGCATTGTCTGGGTCGGGGCGTGACTCGATCTTGCTGAGGTCGATCCCGCGCGCCGCAAATACGCCCGTGATGGCATGCAACACACCCGCGCGATTGCGTGCCGGAACCATCGTCAGACTCGTCTTGAACGACTCGCCGGCTGAAACTTTTTCTGCCGAACGCGCAATGCTCAAAAAGCGCGTATAGTTGTCTTTGCGATTCTGCAGCTTCTTCTTTAAAATCTTTAGGCTGTAAATTTCTGCCGCAGCCTCGCTCGCGATTGCACCAAGAGTATTCAGGTCGCCATCAATAAGTACCGTGCCATCACGCCCCGCTTCAGCGAGCGAACGCGCCGCGCCCGCTGTATCATACCACGGCGACGCCTTAATATTGGGGTTCGCGGCGAAAAAATCACTGCATTGAGCCAGCGCTTGCGGGTGCGAGATCACCTTGCGTAAAGAGGCTAAGCGCACTCCTGGCAAAACCATCAGGGCATGCTCGACACGTAAGTAGATCTCGCGTGTGATCGTCAGCGCGTGACGTGCGAGCAAGTCGTAGTTCAGATGAATGCTACCACCCAGCGAGTTCTCAACAGGGATCACCCCGCGGTCTGCTTTCTTCTTCTCCACCGCTGCAAACACGTCGTCGAACGTTTCGCAAGGCAAGGTTTTGCAGTCGGGGAACAATCGGCGCGCCGCCATTTCGCTATACGCACCGGGAACGCCTTGGTAAGCAACAATCATGGGGGGAAAGATACTATGGGGTCACGAGGTGAAGTTGGTGACACGTATTAGACCTGAAAGGATGTTGGTACCTCCGCAATGTGGCTCATCCTAGGAATGTTACGATGCCCTGATGGCCCTTCCTAGGAATGGTGCGGGGGCATTCTGGGTGTTTTAAAACATCCCGAGGGTCTCACACACCATACCAAGGCCGCGTCCGCATGGTGAGGTACCAACGCCTCGTTAGAACCTCACTCTGCGTACCAACTTCTGCAGAATCGTCTCAAACGTAGGGCAACAACTACACCTAAGGCCTTAGTTGACAACGCGCTTCGCGCCCGCGTAGTGCGTCGAAAAGTAGGGCGACTCAAGCTTGGTGTAAGTCACGCCAATGCCGCTTTGCGAGTGAATGAAGTACCCGTCACCCATGTAAATGCCCACGTGATCAATGCGGACGCGCTTGAAGAATACGAGGTCGCCGGGTTTGAGGTCGTCTTTATCGATCTTTTTGCCGTAGCGGGCCATGCCCGCCGAACTGCGCGGCAACTGCAGGCCGTGCGCCTCATCAAAAACTTTTTGCACAAAACCCGAGCAGTCCATACCGCCTCGGTCTCCGCCAGCCCACTTGTATTTCACACCAAGGTACGACTCCGCCACGCGGCGCAGTTCGGTCTCATCGCCGCTGGGGCGACCAAGGTCTTCTGGTCTGGTCCACGAATACCCGGAAGGGCGAGCCTCAGACCACGTCCCTTCGGCCCGCGAATACGCCGGGCGCGGCCCCGGTGGGGCACAGGCGGTCAGGGTCAACAGGGCTATGGCCGCCGTAAGGGCGAGCAATTGCTCGCCCATACCCCAGCCGCGCCCCATCCCCCCACGCCTCATCCTCGAGCCCCTTGAACGGCGGCTTCGGCACCTGCGGCGATTTGGAACATTTCTGCTTCGCCAAACGCTTTACCAATGAGCTGCAAGCCGACCGGCATGCCGTCGGCCTTCGCCACAGGCAGTGAGATCGCCGGCAAACCTGCCAGGTTCACACCCACGGTGTAAATGTCTTGCAGATAAATGGCCATCGGGTCTTTGAACACGTCGCCGACTTTCGGCGGCGGTGCGGGCATGGTGGGCATGGCGATCGCATCACACAACTCAAACGCTTTGTTGAAGTCATCGGTGATCACGCGGCGCACCTTTTGGGCCTGCATGTAGTAAGCGTCGTAAAAGCCTGACGAGAGCACATAGGTGCCGAGCAGAATACGCTTCTTGACCTCGGCGCCAAAGCCTTCCGAGCGGCTGCGCGAATAAAGGTCATAGAGGTTCTTGGGGTTTTCGGCACGGCGCGTGTAGCGTACACCGTCAAAGCGCGAAAGGTTCGCCGAGGCTTCAGCCGTGGCGATCACATAATAGGCGGCCACCGCGAACTTGAGCGTGGGCAAGCTGATCTCAATGATCTTGGCCCCTTCACGCTCGCACGCTGCCAGCGCGGCACGCACCGAGGCATCAACGCCCGCATGCAGGCCTTCGCCGAAGGCCTCTTTAGGAATACCGATCGTCTTGCCTTTCAGGCCGCCGCTGAGCAACGCGGTAAAGTCAGGCGCGATTTGGGCCGACGAAGTGTTGTCGCGCGGGTCGAACCCGGCGAGCGCGTTCATCACAACAGCGGCGTCCGCAACGTTCGTCGCGAAGGGTCCGATTTGGTCAAGCGACGACGCGTACGCGATCAGACCGTAACGCGACACGCGGCCATAGGTCGGCTTCATGCCCACGATGTCGCAGCACGCAGCAGGCTGACGGATCGAGCCACCGGTATCAGAACCGAGTGACACAGGCACCGTCCCTGAAGCCACGGCCACTGCCGAACCACCCGACGAACCGCCCGGCGTGAGGCTCGCGTCGATCGGGTTGAGAGGCGCGCCAAACGCGCTGGTCTCGGATGTCGATCCCATGGCGAATTCGTCGAGGTTGGTCTTGCCCACGGGAATCGCGCCCGCGTCGAGCAAGCGGCCGATCACGGTCGCATTGTAGGGCGACTCGAATTTTTCGAGGATTTTTGACCCGGCCGTGGTCTGACCTGCGGCCACCACGATATTGTCTTTGATCGCGATGGGCACGCCGGCCAAGGGGCCAAGCTTTTCACCGGCCGCGAGGCGCTGGTCGAGGGCGCGAGCCGTTTCTAACGCAAAATCAGGTAAAACTGAGATGTAGGCGTTCAGATTTTGCGTGGCGGCAATGCGATCCAGAGAGGCCTGAACCGACTTTTCTGCCGAAATTTCGCCATTTTGGACCTTACGGGAGGTCTCTGAGAGGGTAGACATAGGGGGAAAGATACAATGTAGGCCCTACGGTGTCGTCAGTACCGCTCGGGTGGGGCCTGCCTCTCAGCCCGGTCCTACCTCCAGTACCCTTTTTTCAAGGTCCACCACGCCCCTAATTCGGCATCGAAGCTCGGGGGGCGGAAAATGGCCATCGAGGCGGACGGGTAATGCGTGAGTTCGCCCACATAGAGGCGATCATCCACTCCATACAGGTCGACACGCAGAAAGTCGAACGGCTGCGCCAACGTTTCGGCGAGCGTCACCATGGCGGCCAAGTTTTCAGGGGGCGGGGGAATGGGGCCGTTGGGGTGTGTGCACGTCACCGGGAGTAGGTTCCAGTCGCGGTCGTACAAGTTGCGTTTAGGCGACGCGTAGCGGTCGGACTCGACCTGGATCATACGCACTGTGCCGTGGAACACGAACAACCGGTAGTCGCCGGGTATGTCTCCGTTTTTATCGGTGAGCAGCTTTTCGATCACGACCAGTCGGGGGATTTGCGTATAACCCCATTCCAAGGTGAGGTACCCAAACGGCGTGCGCAACCAGCGGGCACACGCCTCGCGGATGGCCGCGCGATCCGCTTCACCGTGGCGCACGATGATGTTCCACCCCGTGCCGTGATTGGCCTTAACGATATAGTCGGGCGGCAAAGCATCAAAGGGGATCGCATCGGCATCGTCGCCTACATGCAACAGCGGAATAGACACCTCGGCGGCGCGCTCAGGGCCCAGACGCATCGCGAGGTATTCGCGCACGCGGTATTTGTCGGCCGAAAGAGGGATCAGCGGGTTACGGTCGTGACGCTTCTTCCACATCACCTTTTCGTTGAAGGTGCGCGGGTTTTTAAGGTCTGGGTAAACGCCGTGCTTGTACTTGAACTTTTCGCGGTCACGGCGATCGGCCAACCACGCGTCGCGGAGCGGCACGAGGTGACGAGCCACCGGCCACACCAGATTGACGAGCACTGAAAGCATGCGCCGCGCGCGCGTGGGCTTGGCGGAGCCCGCCGCATTAAAAGGGGTCGCTGGTGACGGCGGCGTCACGTCAGGCACGCTTAATTACGCCACCACTTGAGCGTGTAGAGCGCCACGCCCATGCCGAGCAAGCTGCACACGTTGAACTTAAAGCCAAAGCCCAAGCGCACCTTAAACATGTAAAGGTCGAGCGCCCAACCACCCCCATCGTAGCCCAAGTCGATCTCAAGGGCTTTCACGAAGAAATTGCGAATCGGATTATCCGCACCGCCGCCGCTCATCTCGCCAAACTTCCCGAGGATGTAGCCGAGCGATTCGCCCAGCACGCCGCCTATGATAAGGCCGAGCACCACGAAGAAGATGGTCCAAGCGAGATTTCTGTTGCGTTCCATGGAGGGCTTTCAAAGGAAAAACGTGTGAGAAAAACCAGTAAAAATTAGGCTAGGGCGGCCGTCAAAAACAGATCCGACCTAAGGAACAATGATAGAACGATACAACCTGACTACAACAGACCCGTTGGGTTCACGCCTTATTCGCCCGCGTCATACCCGTCGGGATACGTCACCTTCGCCAAGCTTAAGCCCTGGGGCGGTGCCCAGAATCGTTCACCCTGAAAGCGGTTTTCCAATATGGCCGTGACTAACCCGCCGCTCGTGTATGCCGGGTGAGCGCCACGCGCGGCGTCGAACGCCGCTCCGATCAACGACCGCACCATTTTATGTAAGAACCGGTCGGCTTCGATATGAACGTGCAGATAGGTTCCCACGCGTTCGACATCGGCCCGCAGCAAGGTGCACTGGGTGGACTTTCCGTCGTCCCGCGGGACCGAAAAGTTCAAGAAATCGCGTTGTCCCAGCGCGCTGGCAAGTTCCGCCGCAAAAAGATCGGCGTCAAAGGGGCGCTGGGGGTGCCAACTCACGGGCGCAAGCAGCGCCACCGGGCGCAACGCAATGCGATAGAGATACCGGCGCGAGAGCGCATTGAAGCGGGCATGAAACGTATCGTCACAATGCTCGACCCCGCGCACGCGAATGTGCGGGGCGGCCAGGGCATTCAGCGCACCTTGGATGCGCCGCGGCTCGTATGCACCCTCGAGGTCGAAATGGGCAACCTGGCCTGTGGCGTGCACACCAGCGTCTGTGCGGCCTGCGCCATGCACCCGCACGTGCCGATGCGTCACCGTTTCGAGCGCCGCTTCAAGCGTGCCCTGAACGGTTTTCGGGCCGTCCTGCCACTGCCAACCTGAGAATGGGGCACCGAAATATTCAATCGTCGCACGGAAACGAGGCATCAATAAGGACCTAAAATGAATCCCCGTTTGGGCTTTTTACCGGCGGAGTTTTCGGGCGACCAGAGGGCGTACGCGCCGCAGGTTTAGCGTTCCAACTCCAGGTTTCAGGGGGTGGGGGCGGTGGGGGCACAACATCGGGGCCATCCGCCGCGGTGAGGGAGGTCAGCGGGGTCGAGGGGGTCGACAGGATTTGGGATTCCGTATGCTCGGGCATGGGAGACGACTCTTGGCTTCGCGCATGCGTGTGGCCTGAGGGCTTCACTTGCGCCCCAATCAAACCACCGAGTACGGGTAAGGCCACTCCCAGGCCGATGAACCAGGGCCACAAGTCGATCAGGCTGCCCAGCAGACCAAACGGGGAGAGGCTCGCGTTACGCCGATCAAAGGCCTCAACGCGTGTTTCGAGAGCCTTCAGGCGTGCGGGCGCCTGCGGCGATGCGGTTTCCTGTGCCAAGACGCGCCGCTCGAGCCGCAGTGCGGCGTAATCGCGCCCGGCGGCTTTAAGCACGGTGACCCGCGCCGGCGTCAGCAGTGCGATGGCGGACACGGTGAGAAACAAGCCGAGCCCGACCGCAATACCCTTCCATGTGGCTGAATTCATACGCAGAAAGATACCTCGGAGGCCGTACTTTGTACCTTGTCCGACCTATGATAGTTGCGTTTTTAAACTCCGCATTTGTTGCCCGTTTGTTGCCCGTTGCCGCGCTGTGCGCGGCGGCTCACATTTTGATGCCCGCGCCCGTGCGCGCGCAAACCCCCGACACCCTCGAAGTGTTCGTGTTGTACATCCAGTTCAAGGATGAGACCGACGCGCTCAACGAGGCGACCACAACCGGAACAGGCTCCTTCGGGTCGGATAAAGACTTCAGCTATTCGCTTGACCCGAACGGGCCGTCGATCCGCCTGTCGGCTCACTATTTGACCAAACGATTCGAGTTCGCGCAAAACTATTTCGATAAGGTATCCGGGGGCCGTGTGGTGATCAAACCCCGCATTTTTCCGCCACCGGGTGGCGATAGTTTGGTAAATCCACCGCGACTGATTGATCGCATGAAGGCTTATAACCCGGCGTTTGAAGACAAAGCCGCCAAACAAAAGACCAGTGATTTTGCCCAGCAACGGGCTATCGCGTTAATGCGCTTTGTCAGCGAAACCGCGCGCGCGCACGACGTGGCCAACCCGGCTGACAACCCCTTTAAGGTTGCCGCTGCCGAAGCGGCCGCCAACCCGTCGTCCAA
>JBIIWL010000082.1:0-7456 GCA_044338885.1 Fibrobacteria bacterium | reverse complement strand
GCGCAATTAATTTACAGGCCCATCCACGATTGCGTGCTCCGTTTTATTGACCAGTGCAACAGTGTTGGAAACGACGCTCGAATTGGTCGAATCTAGGCCTGACCGCACTGGTTTCCGAAAAAAGACATCTGCCGAAACTGCTGACCGTGCAAGATCTGGTCGGCGCGATGCAGCGTCACCGCGCCGACGGAGCGTTGTGACACGACCACCACGCTGTGCTTGGCTCTGCCACCCTCCCCGGTTGACCGAACACACAACCCCCAAAAAAGAGCCTGGCCTTGGTTTTCCTGCCCTCCGATTGCTGACCGCTGACCGCTGTTCCTACCTTTACCCCTTCTAAAACCCCATGATTTTGCCCGAGGATGCCCAAAATGGCTGAAAAATTCATCTACTACATGCACCGCCTGTCCAAGACGTATCCGCCGGCGAAAAAGGTGCTGGATAACGTCTCGCTGTCGTTCTACTACGGCGCCAAAATCGGTATCATCGGCTACAACGGCGCGGGTAAATCGACGCTCATGAAGATCATGGCCGGCATCGATACCAACTTCGACGGTGAGGCGTGGATCGAATCGGGCCGTACCACGGGCTACCTCTCGCAAGAGCCGCAGCTCGACCCCAATCTCACGGTGAAAGAAAACGTCGAACTCGCCGTGGCTGCCACGAAAAAACTGCTCGACGATTTCAACGAAATCTCCCTGAAGTTCGGCGAAGAAATGACCGACGAGGAGATGGAGAAGCTGCTCGATAAACAATCGAAGCTGCAGGACAAAATCGATGCGGCCGACGCGTGGGATCTGGATCGCCATCTTGAAATCGCCATGGATGCACTGCGCTTACCGCCTGGCGATTCGTCCGTCACGAACTTGTCCGGCGGTGAAAAGCGCCGCGTGGCGCTGTGCAAGCTCTTGCTTGAAAAGCCTGACCTTCTGCTGCTTGACGAACCGACGAACCATCTTGACGCCGAGTCGGTCGCGTGGTTGCAGACGCACCTTGCCGCCTACAAGGGCTCCGTTATTCTCGTCACGCACGATCGTTACTTCCTCGACAGCGTCGTCGGTTGGATTCTCGAGCTCGACCGCGGCCGTGGTTACCCGTACGAGGGCAACTACTCTGCATGGCTCGAACAAAAGGCCGAACGCCTCAAGCAAGAAGAGAAGGAAGAGAGCAATCGCCAGCGCGTGCTCAAGGCTGAACTCGAATGGGTGCGCATGTCGCCTAAGGCCCGTCAGTCCAAGGGTAAGGCGCGCTTGGCCTCGTATGAAGAGTTGCTGTCCAAGTCAACGCCCGAAAAGCTCAAGGGTGCGCAGATCGCAATCCCGCCCGGCCCTCGCTTGGGTGAAAACGTGATTGAATTTAAGGGCGTGCGCAAAGCGTTCGGCGATAAGCTGCTGTTCGACAACCTCGAATTCAATCTCCCGAAGGCGGGTATTGTGGGTGTGATCGGGCCAAACGGCGCGGGTAAGACCACCTTGTTTAAGTTGATCACCGGACAGGAAACGCCCGATGCGGGCTCGGTGAAGATCGGCGAGAGCGTGGTGCTCAGCTATGTCGACCAAAGCCGCGACACGCTTAATGGCGAGAACTCGGTGTTCGTCGAAATCGCCGGTGGTGATGTCGACTTGATCAAGCTTGGCGGCCCGGGCCCCGATGGTAAGGGCGGAGTTGAAGTGGCGGCTCGTGCTTACGTGGCCAAGTTCAACTTTGGCGGCAGCGATCAGCAGAAGAAGGTGAAAGACCTTTCGGGTGGTGAACGCAACCGCGTGCACCTTGCCAAGCTCTTGCAGACCGGCGGCAACGTCTTGCTGCTTGACGAACCGACCAACGATCTCGACGTGGAAACCTTGCAGGGTCTTGAGAACGCCATCGCGGAGTTCTCGGGCTGCGCGGTGATCATCTCCCACGATCGCTGGTTCCTCGATCGCTTGGCCACCCACATCCTCGCGTTCGAAGGTGATTCGCAAGTGGTGTACTTCGAAGGCAACTACGCCGCCTACGAAGAGAACCGCCACAAGCGTTTGGGCATCAGCGCCGATACCCCGCATCGCATTCAGTACAAGCCGCTGACGAGAAGCTAAGCCTCTCTTCAGCGCTTTTCTCATTTCGCACACGAGGTTTAAATGTCCCAGTCGACGTCTGTTGCAATACTTGGTTTAGGCATCATCGGCGCTGAGTGGGCCAAAAACCTTGCCGCCGATGGTGTGCCCTTGCGCACCTGGAACCGCACACCCAAGCCGGAAGCGCCGGGGTTCACGGCTGAGGCCGCCGACGCCGCGCGCGACGCGGGGTTGATCATCATCGTGGTCTCCGACCCCGCTGCCGTGACCGCCGTACTGGACCACATCATCCCCGTGCTGGCCCCGGGCCAAATCGTGGCGCAAGCCAGCACGGTGTCGGCGGCGTGGAACCTCACCTACGCCGCGCGCGTGGAGGCCACCGGTGCGCACTTTTTAGAGATTCCGTTCACCGGCAGCAAGCCCGCCGCCATCGACCGTAAAACGGTGTTCTACGTGGGCGGCGACGCCGACCTCGCGGTGCGCGCCGAGCCCGTCCTCTCGCGCATCTCGCAAGCGCGCATCCACATTGGCCCGCTCGGCAGCGCCGCCGCGCTCAAACTCGCCATGAACATGAACATCGCCATGGTGTCCGAGGCCCTCGCCGAAAGCCTCCGCTTCGCACGTGCGGCCGGTATTTCTGATGCCGTCTACTTCGACGCCCTCAAGTTGAACGCCGCGCGCTCCCCCATGTCCGACCTCAAAGAGCCCAAGCTCCGCGCCGGCGATTACGCACCCCAGTTCTCGCTCAAGCACATGCACAAAGACCTCGGCCTGGCGCTCGATGGTTTGGAAGGCCTCAATCTCCCGCAAATCCGCGCACTCAAGGCGCGGTACGACGAAGGCATGGCCCAAGGCTTAGGAGACGAAGATTTCTCAGTTTTGATGAAGTTGCTGTAAGGCTTCAATCACTTAATATCGTCTTGCTTCATCACCGGTATCTCACACCGCACGCAAAGGAAGTCTCATGCATTTAGTTTCGTTGACCAACCTGCGACACATCGCCTTTGCGCTGCTCGCAACCACGGCAATGCCGGTACTTTCCCAATCGAGCGACCCGGCACAACCCTTTAATGCGGGGAGCCGCAAGCACGATGGATTCTATCTATCCCTGAACCTCGGGCCGGCTTTCGGTGGTACGATCATAAAGGCCAACGGGAACGCCGTTGCGTATGACGAGTTCATTTACCGCGGTGAAGGGCTGATGGTCGACCTCAAAATCGGCGGAGCCATCAAAGAAGATTTGATACTGAGCTTCGACATCATTGGTCGCACCATCACCGGCCCCGAAGGTGAACAGGACGGCGTCTCGCTTGGGTCTGCCAGCGATAAAGTCAAGGCCACTGATAATAGTTACGGCTTTGGCGTCACGAAGTATTTCATGCCCCACAACATATTTGCCAGCGGAACGATCGGCGTGGGTAGAATGGTGCTCGATACCGACGGCAACACCGCCACGTCAAAATGGGGCCCGTCGCTTCATGCCAAGATCGGCAAAGAGTGGTGGGTCAGTAAAAATTGGGGTCTTGGCGCTTCTGTCGGCTACGGATTCACCGCAGCTGATGATAAAGAACCGCCAGCCGGAATCGACTACGAGGGTAAGCTCACGTCTCACCAGTTCTATCTGCTTTTTAACACCACGTTTAACTGAGAAACCACCATCTCTGGCAACAAAAAACCCCGGCTCGTACGAGTCGGGGTTTTTTGTGTGTCGTCCGTTGTTCAACTCAGTGAACGAGGGGACGAACGTTTGCAATGAAGAACAAGCGTCGTCGTAGGGACGACACGCGGTCTTTAAGCGGCGAGGAGCTTGAGCTTCGCGGCTTGCTTGAGTGCAGCCTCGATGCCGTTCTTCGCGATGTAGCGAATGCCGGCGCCCGTGACGCGCAGGGTCACCCAACGCTTCTCGGAAGGCACCCAGAAGCGCTTCTTCTGAATGTTGACTTCGAACCACTTGCGAGAGTGGTTCATGGCGTGGGACACCTGCATGCCCGACTGGCGCTTCTTACCGGTAATTTCACATGTGCGGCTCATGATTGCCTCGGAACAAAAAGGGACGGATCAAAACTTGGGGCAGCAAACCTAACAAAGACCCCTTCAAAATCAAAGACTTAGGCTCTTATCGGGGCAAAAACAACGTGAAAAAAGCCGAAAATTTAGGAGAAACCCAACCTCAGAGCCGCCCGAAGGGGATCTGGGGGCGGGGTGTTCGGTCAACCGGGGGGCTGCCGGTCAGACGCCGGCCAACACTTCCGGCAGGGAGAACCGCACGTTTTCTTCCAGGATCACATAATCCTCGGCCTCGGTACCGGGGAACTCGGCCTGAATCCACTGCACCACGTCCTGCACCAAATCCTCGGGCGCCGAAGCACCAGACGAAATGCCCACATTCGAGAGCCCCGTGAACCATTCACGCTTCAGATCTTGCGGTCCGTCGATGAGGTATGAGGTCTTGCCCAGTTGCTCACCCAGCTCGCGCAGTCGGTTGCTGTTGGAGCTGTTCTTCGAGCCGATCACCAGCAATACGTCCACGAGTTTGGCCATCTGCTCGACCGCGCTTTGGCGGTTGGTGGTCGCGTAACAGAGGTCACCCTTTTCAGGCCCCTTGATGTGCGGGAAGCGCTTCTTCAAGGCCTCGATGATGCCGCGCGTTTCACCGATCGACAAGGTGGTTTGGGTGGTGTACGCGAGTTCGTCGGCATCGATATCGGGCAAGCTGGCCGCCTCCTCGGGTGTTTCGACGAGAATGATCTCGCCGGGTTCGAGTTGGCCCATGGTGCCGATCACTTCGGGGTGGCCTTTGTGACCGATCAGCAAAATGCGGCGCTTGCTCTTATGGTGACGCTGCACCGAGGAGTGCACCTTCTTCACAAGCGGGCAGGTCGCGTCGACGGTCATCAGCGCGCGGTCTTCGGCATCTTTATGCACGGCAGTGGGCACGCCGTGCGCGCTGAAAATCGCGACGGCGCCCGAGGGCACTTCGTCGAGTTCTTTCACGAACACGGCGCCCTTATCGCGCAGGCGCTGCACCACAAACTTGTTGTGCACGATTTCGTGACGCACAAAAACCGGGGCACCGAATTTTTCGATCGCCTTTTCGACGATGCTGATGGCGCGCTGAACGCCCGCGCAAAATCCCCGAGGGGAAGCCAGATAAAGTTTCATGGGTATAAGGTACCAATGGGGGGAAGAGAATTCTGAAATATGAAATCAGAAATATGAAAACGAGCCCGCTTCAATGAGACTCCCATTACACTGGGAGCCTGCCAAATGTGGTTTTTGGAGAAACCTTGCGTCCGCTTTTCTTTCATATTTCTGATTTCATATTTCATATTTCGCTACGCCATCTCCCCGACCCGAACGGCCTGCATTTGGTCGAGGGCGTATTCGTTGCGATGGCCCGAGGCCATGTCGACGGCGATCAGCTTCATGGGGTCGCGGTTGCGCAGCACATGCAGCGGTTGCACTTTGAGACGCACCGTGCCACTGCCGTAGTTGAACTCCACGCTGCGCTGGGCCGCAATCGCGTTCTCAAGCGAACGCAGACGCTGGGCCGGCGTATCTTCGCGCGCACCGCGCTCGCGCTCACGGTCGGCCGCCTCTTCGCGACGCACCGGTTGCACGTGGCGATAAACCGCCTCACCATGGGAGAACACAGGCAAAGACCACGCCGCATCAGCGGCCTCACCCGTGACCGGGCGACGGCCGGTCGTCGAGGTCGGCTCCACTTCGTCGCCGGGGAGCAGGTCAAACACGCGCAATAACTCGCGCGCGCGGTCGCGTGCACTGCGCGGCAACACGAAACCATAGCCAGGAATCGTTTCGGTGATCAATTCCATGAATTGCGGGAAAGCCTCAAGGTCGGCGAAACGGCCCGCATCGCGCACGCGCAACACAAACACCTCGCGGAAGACCGCCGAAGCGTAGCTCGCGGCCCATTCGCCAAGCACGCGGCGGGCGGGTACTTCAAAGCCGAGCCAGCCGGCGACTTCTTCCAAAAGATCCGTTCCTAGCCCCGAGCGCAAGCCCGCGAGTACGGAGTCCTTGGTAAACCGATAGCGCGTCACGCGCTCGTCGTTCTCACGGACCGCCAGCAGTTCGATCTGGAACAATCGATTGAGCGGGATACCCATCGGCACCAGCGCTTCAAAGTTAGGGAGACCGCGTGCCGCTTCGGTTGTGGACGACGTGAGTCCCGTGCGCTCAGCCTCATCCATCACACGCACCCAACGGATGCGCCCGCGGCTCATCGCAAATTCGGCGCCCCCCACAAGCCACAACTCGCGTAACAAGCGCGGGAGGTTTTCCCACGTCGTCAGTTCCGTCGTGGATTTGGCGCGCGCCTTATCCCACCCTTCGTAGACCGCGAACACCGGCGTCAAGCCTGCAATGCCGCGCGCCGGGCTCTGAGGCTTACCGGCAGCGCTTTTATCGATGGTGCGGTCCGTGCTATCCGATAAAGCATCGAGCAAGCGCGACAGGCCGCGCGAGCGGCGGCGCAACCACCAATCGCGCAAGCGGCGCGAGAGTTCTTCGCCGCCATCTTCCAACCATTCCGCAGCGAGCGGCGAAAGCCGGAGCAAACCGTTGTCTTCCACGAGCAAGTCGCAATCGGCTGCAAAGCGGAACAAGAAAACCGTCTCTTCTTCAGCCACGCTGGACGAGAGCATCTCACCGGTTCCAAACCCGCGCGCGAGGTCTTGTAAGCTTTTACGGTGAAGCTCGCCGTTTTGGGTCAAGCGCAAATCGCCGCGTGCGGCACGCGCGAGAAAGTGACAGATGTGCGAGGCGCCATGCGACGCGTTTGAGATCCAGGCCGTTTGTGCGGGTGCCTCGGCGGCGGGTGCGAACTCTTCCAGCAAACGCGGCAACAGCGTGGACGCGAATTCGCGGAAGCCATGGTAGCTGCGATGTTCACCATCGCGACGCAACGCCAACAACTCAAACTCAAACACACCCAACCAATACCCGGCGGCGGCCGCGCCGCCTTCACACCCCCGTACCAATTCACTCTCAAGCATACCGCGTTCTTCGGATGCATAAATGGCGAGCAATAGGCGGCGGCCTTCGGGCTCCAAGGCTTCGAGGACTTCGCTGATACGCTTGGGGTCAAGAGCGCGCACCAAAACGGCGGCACTCACCTTGGTGCCAGAAATCAGCCCTGCGTCCGGGTTGTCGCGGCGGTACAGCTTCGACACATGGGGCTTGGGGGCGGAGGCGAGAAAATCGGAAAGGCTTTGCACGCGGGGGCTCCAAATCATTCCCTAACCCGGCACCAAAACAGGGCCGAAAAGGGAACTTGGAAATTTAACTCCGAGGGCCCCTGCTCCGAGCCTCGAATTCTGAGCAATTAGAGGCCATTCGCGCCGCGCACCGTGAATTGGGGGTAATCTGCGCGCCGA
>JBIIWL010000081.1:0-7457 GCA_044338885.1 Fibrobacteria bacterium | reverse complement strand
TCCACATTCGCTTTACGGCCTTTAAAGAAATCGAAATACTTGACTCATCGCGTCGCACGGCTTTGTTTCGAGTCGTCCAATCATCTCTCAATAACGTTGTACGCCACGCCAAAGCCACGACCGTAACCATCACGATCGAAAAAGTCACATCTCCAAGCGGATCCGATGTCCGCGTTTACATCCATGATGACGGACAATCATTCCAAGTCGAGAGGGTGTTACAATCCAAACGCTTCAAACGACTCGGCATTCTGGGTATGCGTGAGCGCGTCGAGATGTTCGGCGGAAGCCTCAACATCAAATCGACACCCAACGACGGCACTTCCGTCACCGCCATCATGCCATTCGATAACAAAAGGCCCTAACCATGCAAAAAGTCAGCCCCAACACAACCATAGTGCCCTCGATCCCGACCTTCCACAAAGCCATTCATGTGCTCCTTGTGGAAGATCACATGATCGTACGGCAAGGCCTCAAAGCCTTGCTTGAAAGCGAAGGTGACATCAAAGTGGTCGGTGAAGCTGAAAACGGTCGCGTTGCCGTCGAGCTCGCGCACACGCTGCGACCGGACGTGATTCTCATGGATATCGCAATGCCTCTCCTGAACGGGCTAGAGGCCACCCGGCAAATTCTCAAGGCTTACCCTGAAACCCGGATCATCCTCCTGTCGGCTTACAAAGACGACGCCTACATCGAGCAGGCGACCTCGCTTGGAGCGGTCGGGTATCTTGTAAAAGCCAGCTCGCTCGACGCCATCGCGAAGGTGATTCGCGAAGTTCATCGCGGACGCGTCTTTTTCAGCCCCGAGGTGGCCCGCCACCTGGTTCACCCTGACCAACGCTTGCCAATTCGCGAAGACCTCATCCGGAAGAAGGTCGCCAAACTCACCTCTCGTGAAACGGAGGTGCTGCAGCTGGTGGCCGAGGGGCAATCCAATAAGCAAATCGCTGGCACGCTTTCCATCAGTATCAAAACCGTTGAAAAACATCGCCAACACTTGATGGAAAAGTTGAACATTCACGATACAGCCGGTCTCACACGCTATGCGATCGGGGCGGGCGTGATTGAAAGCAGCGTCAAGATCACCGTCGAGTAGCGCGCAGCCGCTCTCGCAGCGCACTCCAAAGACTCTGTGCTTGAATCCAAGAGTCTCGCTCGCAAGGGCGAGGCTCTTTTGGTTTTTTGGGAGGTGCCATGCAGCGAGCCACAGGGTGTGTGTGAGGCCGCCGGTGTGGTGAATCGTGGTCACTCGGAATCAGCCCTATAAGCTTTCGATGTGGTGGGCTGAAGACCCTATGGCGTAGAACGTCGTCCACTTCTATCTCCTGCCGCTGACTCACATCGAGCCAATACCCACGCAGGAGTCTTATATGTTCAACTTAACCGGCAACTCGACACAGGCGCACCGCCTGGCATCCCGATCGTTCCTTGCCACCCTGATTGCGACATCCTTAGCGGGGCCCCTGTTCGCTCAATCGCCACAACACGCCGTCAACCTTCGCTCCTCAGCCAACTTCGTCGTACTAGGGGCCTCACTGATTTCCAATATTCCCACATCCTCCGTGACCGGCGATGTTGGACTGAGCCCGGCGACCGGTGGCAACATCACAGGGTTCGGCCCGCTTGAAGTCGTGGGTGTCGTGTACGCAGTGGATGCCTCCGGACCTGCAGGCTCGGTACCCGATGCCACCCGCCTTACGGCCGCCAAAGGCGACCTCACCACGGCCTACAACGATGCCGTGGGGCGCACGCCCGTTCCTTCAGGCCCGTTCCTAAACCCCGACAACGGAACAGGCAACATCGGCGGCCAAACCTTGGTGCCGGGCTTGTACAAATTCACCAGTTCGCTCGCCATCACAGGCTCGAACCTGACTTTGGCTGGTGGAGCCAACGACGTATGGATTTTTCAAATCGCCTCCGACCTCAATGTGGGCAACGGGATCCAGGTCATCCTTTCTGGTGGCGCTCGTGCAGCCAACATTTTCTGGCAGGTCGGCACTTCAGCGATCCTAGGGACCACGTCCGTGTTCAAAGGCACCATCCTGGCTGACCAATCGGTTTCGATGAACTCCGGGGCTAGCCTCGAAGGCCGCGCCCTCGCGCGCATCGCCGCGGTCACCTTATCGGCCAATACCATTACCCACCCCGGCGCGGCTACTACAAACCTTTCCGCTCACTCTGCCAAGGGCCGTACTTTTATCCGTCATAATGCCGGGGGCAACATGGTGTTCAGCGTACTCACGAGCGGTTTCACCACCGTGACGCTGTATGACCAACACGGCCGCGTTGTCGGCATACCGTTCAAGGGCATGGCCATTGCGGGCCAGCGCTACACCTCAACGATGAACACTAAGTCCCTGTCGCGCGGCATGTACTTCGCCAAACTTGAAAACAACGGTTCCATTAGCTTACAGAAGACGATTCTAGACCGCTAACTCTTAGGCTCGCCGGGCTTGCCGTGCAGGCCCTGCGAGCGCGCCGCAAGGCAGAGGCCCTCTATGCCCGATTTTGAAATTCGAGAACGCCTCAACATGCTCGGCGGATTTCTAAAACAACATTGGTCTCGCTGGCGTCACGATGAATTCAGTTTCTCGAAGGGTAAGTACAGGCAGGTTTTAGGCCGTTTGAGAATTCAAAACCGACTGTTATTCCGAAGGCTGAAAATCACCGAACACGAATAACTCGTGAATCAAATCGTGGTCAATTGCCTAAGAGGCGTTACACAAAGCACCTGTAAACCAGACTGTTAATGTTCACGATTATAACAGAAGTGACGTTTTTACTCTGGATTTAACATGGTGGGGACAAGACCCCATAGGGTCAATCGACTCCCGCGCTTACATAGCCCTTTACGATGGACACGCGCAACATTCTGATCGCGTCCAACGAAAGGAAATCATGAAAATGTTATCCGCTCTATCCGCTCAACGCGCGACGACCGCATCACACCCCTCTTCACCTTTTACCGCCCTCGTCTTACTCGCGCTGGCCTGCGCGCCGGGCGTTGCTCTCGCGCAAACTGACGTCGACCCTCCAAAGACCGAGGAAATCACCGCCTACACCGACATTAAGGTTGTCGCTCCCACGAATACCTTATACGGAACGCGCGGATTGCCGCAAACCGGTTCTGCAGAAGCGCTCGGCGAAGGCCGCCTGATCTTCGGCTTGAACGGCAGCTGGTATAAACAAGGCCAGGCGCCCCGGCCTGCCGCACCAGGCAACCCGCAAGTTGACGCGAGCATCATGACCGGTGCCGCATCGGTGTCGATGGGCATCAGCCCTTATATCGACGTCTTTGGTGGCCTGTCGATTTGGGGTTCTAACAATTACACGCCTACCACCACCTCTGCAGGGTCCGGCTTCGGAACCATTAAGGGCGGTATTCAGGCCACTCTCCCCTTCGAGCCGTCCACACCGATCCGTCTGGCCGCACAAGCGGTGCTTTCGCAAGGTCTCTCTGGGAACCAGATCAACGATTACCGCGCCGACGGTTACGACTACTTCGAGACTCGCAAAGGTCTTGACTTCATGGGTCGCTTTCTGCAAACCATCGTGTTTGGCAGCGAAGACGGTGCCTTCAAAATGCACTTCAACGAAGCCATGGTCACCTCAACCGAGGCCGGACGTGATGCCCTCGTTCTTCTTTCTACCGGTCTTCAGTTCAATGCACCCGTCGCCGCTTTCGGCCTCGAACTGAATTCGCGTACCACAATGAAGGGCCTTGAGTTCACCACAGACCCCCTGTGGCTGACACCCTCCGTTCAGTTCCGTACCCCGTATTCGATGAGCGCCACATTGGGCGGCGATATCTCACTGTCCAAAGAACGGTCCGCCAACGAACCGCGGGCTCTCGAACCGTACCGTCTCTTTGCGGGCATGGTATTCACGTTTGATACGCAGGCCGCCAAGCGCCAGCGCATCAAGGATGAAGAACGTCGCAAGGCGCAAGCCGCCGCCGCGTTACAGCGCAAGAACGAGGCTTTAGCCAACCAAGCCTCGCAAAGCGAATCCGAAGCGGCCGCTGCACGTGCCCGCCAGGCTGCCAGCGCCGATTCACTCGCCGCATTGACCAACCGCTCAAAACAAGATTCGGCAGCCATGGCCAACAAAGCCCGTCAGGATTCTCTGGCCCTTGTTGATGCCGCCGCCAAACTCGCCGAAGAAAAGTCCAAGCGCAGCGATGCCGAAAAGCAGCTGCTTTCCACAGGTCTCTTGCTGATGGATGCCGTGTATTTCGAAACGGGCAAAACGGACATCTCGATCAACTCTAAGCCTTACCTGAACATCATCGCCAAGATGCTGGTCAAGTATCCGAAGTTGCAGATTCAGGTTTCGGGTCATACCGATAATGTTGGTGGGGCCAATTACAACATGGGCTTGAGCCAAGGACGCGCCGAGGCGGTCCGTGTGTATATGGTTTCGGTGGCCCCGGAATTAGGCAACCATTTGACAGCTAAGGGTTATGGTCTGACGATGCCGAAGGCGACCAACGCCACGGCTGCCGGCAAAACCATGAACCGCCGTACCGAGCTCCAGGTCCTGAACAAGGACGTCTTGCGAGAATACAACCAGTAAGCGAGTATTCGTTTTGATTGCACAGGCCGGCTCCCTCGGGAGTCGGCCTTTTTTTATGGAGCGTAGCCTATGACTACGGAATCCCGAATAGCCTGAGCCCTTGCACAGCCGCCACGGCGAGCACGTAGGCACCACCGGTGAATACCACCAGCTGGGTGAGGGCAAACTTCCAGGTTCCCGATTCATTGCGCGCCACGGCGACGGTGGGGAAACATTGCAAGGCGATCAGGTAGAAGATGAGAATGCCCATGCAGGTCGAAAACGTAAAGATGAATCGACCTTCTGAGGGACCGCTTTCAAACTTGAGTTCCGAGAGCTGGGCCAGCAGCTTACCCGCCATACCCTCGTCATCATCCGCCTCTTGGACGCGATACACCAAGGCAAGCGAGCCCACGAACACTTCGCGCGCTGCAAAACCAGAGATCAAGGCTACGCCGCCCCGCCAATCAAGCCCCATCGGCTCCGTCACGGGTTCGATGAACTTGCCGATTTGGGCCGCATACGAATGCGACACGGCCACATACTCGCGATCCGAACCATCGGTCGGAGGAGGCTGCACAGGCGTATGGGTAAGAATCCAAAGCCCAAGTGCGATAGCCAAAATGGTGGGGCCCGCCTTGCGAAGGTATTGCTGGGTTTTATGCCAGGTCGAAACCAACACGACGCGCGGCACCGGGGCACGCAGAGCGGGCAGTTCGAGCATAAAGCTTGAAGGCTCGCCTCCTTTGAGCTTGAGCATGCGCCCCACAACGGTCGACACGATGGCACCCGCGATAAAGCCGAGCAGGTAGAGCCCGGTGAGCGCTAAGCCACCCAGCCACGGCTGGTCGCGCGGGATCAAAAATGCCAGCAACAACGCATAGACCGGGAGTCGTGCGCTACAGCTCATCAGGGGCACGATGAGGAGTGTCAGCAAGCGCTCACGACGGTTCGGGATCGTGCGCGCGGCCATCATGGCAGGAATCGCGCACGCGTATCCAGAAAGCAACGGTACGAACGAGCGACCATTCAACCCGATTTTAGACAGCGGCTTGTCGACCACTGCCGCACCGCGCGCGAGGTAGCCAGAATCCTCTAGCCACCCCATCAGTAAAAACAGAATCGCAATTTGAGGAAGAAAGACCAGGACCGCACCCATCCCCCCGATGATGCCATCGGCAAGCAAATCGGTCATCCAATGTGCAGGAAGATTGGTCTTGGCGATGCTCATCAACGAACCAAACAAGCCATCCACAGCATCCATGAGCGGTGCGGCCAACCAAAAGATGGCGGTGAACATGCCACACATCACCGCGACAAAAATCGCGAGCCCATAGACCGGGTGCAACAGATACCGATCCGCGCCAAGGTGCGTCTTAGCGTCGTGGATGTTTTCAAAGCCGACCGTGCCGGCTTTGGCAAACACAGGGCGCACGGCCAAAGCTCGTACTTCATCGAGCGCGACAAAGGTTGCGGCGATGCCCTCGTCAGTCGCTTGATCTGCGAAGGCTTTATAGTCGGCGTCGGTTGGTTTATCTGAATGAGCCAAGCCCGATTCGGCCGCCGCCTGCAGCTCAGCCGCCAGCTCGGTTAGATCGCCCGGCTTACGCGGGTCGATCACCACCACCGGGCAGTCCAACAATTCAGAAAGACGTGCCGCATCAACACGCAAGCCTTGCTTGCGCAAAAGATCTTCCATCGTGACGGCGAGAACGACGGGGAACCCGAGTTCGAGTAGCTGGCGCGTTAGGTACAGATGACGTGAGAGTTGGGTCGCATCCGCGACGGCTAAAACAGCCGCAGGCTTGGTGGCCCCGTGAAACAGCGAATCGACCGTGACTTTTTCATCGAGCGAGGCGGGGATCATGCTGGTGAGCCCGGGGGTATCCATCACGCGGCATTCAAAGCCCGGCAAATGGCGAGACTGACCGAGCGCGTATTCGACCGTCGCCCCAGGGTAATTCACCGTGTTGTAATGCGAGCCCGTGAGGGCGTTGAACAACGTGGTCTTGCCCGAGTTGGCCGAGCCCACCAAGGCGATGGTCGGCGTCTGCGTTGCAGACGGCCCGAGTGAGGGTGCCGCGCTCATGACGCCGCAGCCACGCGCACCCGCACACAGCGCGCTTCGGACTTACGCAGCGCGATCGAAGCGCCGCGCAGCGAGAACACGAGTGGGTCGCCAAAAGGTGTAGCCATCACAAAACGGACGGGGCAACCCGCTGTAAAACCAGCTTCCAAAAGCCGACGGCGTTGAGGCGGTGTCCCCTCAACACTATCGATCACGGCCGCATCAAGATGGCCCGCTAAAAATTCACGCGCCAACGCTTCAAGTGTGAGGGCGCGAGTAACCGGGGCCGGCTCATGTGAGGTCGTATTCACGTGCACCGACGAATCGGTAAAGCTGCGGATCATGGCGGCGCGGTTTCCTAAAGGAGATTCAAAAAGTCACAGTGGCGGCCGAGTACGCTCAAGTCCGTTGGGTCGAATCGGTCACCACCCTCGCCACAAGGTACTTTGGCCGCCGACCATTATCAAGAATCAGTCTCAATCTAGGCCGGCGTCCCCACAGCGCCCCTCACGAATCGGGGCAAAAAATCGGCTTTGGACGCCTCGCAGACCAACTGGTGCGCGTTCAGGGACACGGACGCTTTTAAAACAACCCCGTTGGCGGGTTCGGGGCCACGCGCACGGGCAGTGTTGGGATTAGCTTTGGAACAGATAAAATAATGCGTGACGCAATCCTCATACTCGACGATGACCCCAAGGTTCTGGAAACCCTAGCCAGTGTCTTGGAAGATCTCGGCTTACCCTTACTGTGCAGTACGGAACCACACGTTGCGTTGGCTCTCGTGCGTGAGCATCACCCTCGAGTGGTGATTACGGACCTCATGATGCCCCAAATG
>JBIIWL010000080.1:0-7540 GCA_044338885.1 Fibrobacteria bacterium | reverse complement strand
TGGGGGCTGTGAAGGCAGGCTGCCGAACACCTTCATCTTCACGGTCCCGCTTAGGGTTCCCCCCGGATGATTCGTCCACAATGCTTTGCCCGTGACTGCGCCTTGGTCGACATTTAAAACCATGGTTCCCCGGTAGGTCACCCCCGCATTGATCTGGATGATGGCCCAGCACCCTGAAAGTGGGCTGAGAGAGTCGGTGCTCGCGAGAGAGGTGTCGATATCGGGGAAGTTGCACTCGAGGCTCAACTCGGTTTCAGTCGAGTCGATGGCCTGCTGACAGGTTAGGGGCGTGGGGGTGAGCGGCAAAGCCGGGCAATCCGAAACGCGCGCCGCAACAAAGGTGCCGCTATCGTTGCCGTTGCTGTAGGTAGCGCCTTGTACGAGGGAGTCGCCGCCGTCGGCAAATCGAGCGGAGTAAAACCCTAAAAGGTTCGCCTTGGAGGTATCGGTAAACCCTTGGCCGAAGGCGACCCTGTCGCTGCTCACCCAACCGAGAAGATGGCCATCGGGATGATTTTCCCAGTCGGCGCGGCCGATCAGGAGCTTACCGACCTGCAAAAACGAAATACTTCCCAGATAAACCTGGCCGTTCTTATTGATTTGGCGCACGGCCCAGGTGCCGGTGAGCGTCACCTCAGGCGCAACGGCACCCAGTGTATCCGACATCTGCAAGCCTTTTGGGGCCGAGGTCGCCTCGGCGTTGCTGGGCGAGGTCGTGGGTTGCGTCATGCACCCCAGGAGAGAAAGGGCCGCGCCAGCAAACAGAAATGCGAAAAATGATTTTTTCATACGTGACCTTTGACAAATATCACATTACAGAGGAGAATTTACCCCCTAAAAGGGCTTCCGTGTTCCTTTAAGTTTGCCGTGCGAGCCCTGGGCCGGATTGGCCCCGTCCGCCTCTCTCTTTTCCACAATAAACCATCCGTTCTCCTCAAAACCGGGCAAGATGGCCGCGTATTAAGAAGTCTTCCGAGGGGCTCTCCGCCCCAATCCATTTTGTAAATATCCGAATCCTCCTCGTACGGGACGGCTCAAGCCTCCGACGACGGGCACCGCTTTAGCAAAGGACTGACCATGGGCGTCATTGAAGGCAAAATCAAACCTGCTCTCCCCACGTGGCCGATGGGCCTGTATCACCCCGAAAAGTGGTCGCTGGACAAGCTGTGCCAGGTGGCCAAACAATTAGGAGTCGAAGCGATTGAAGTGGTCGCTCCCGAAGACCTGCCGATCCTCAAGAAGTACGGCCTCGTCTCGGCCCTGACCAACTCGCACTGGTTCGACAAGGGCTATGTGCACCCCGCCTTTCATGCCGAGGTCACTGCAGCCTATAAGAAGTCGATCGATGCGGCCTCCGCACACGGCTTCAAGACCGTCATCGCGTTCTGGGGCCCGGGCGATACGTCCGCTTACGGCGGCGGTGTGGTCTCCCTCGAAGAGGGCAAAAAGAATTTGATCGCGGGCTACAAGAGCATCGTCGGCTATGCCGAAGAAAAGGGCGTCGAGCTCTGCCTCGAGCCGCTGAACAGCCGCGATGCCGCCGACTGGAAGGGCCATCCCGAATACCAAGGCTCGAACATGGATGACTGCATGGAGGTCATCAAGGCCGTCGGGTCGCCCAACTTCCGCTTTCTGATGGACATCTACCACGTGCAAATCATGAACGGTGATTTGATTCGCCGCATTCAGGATAATGCCGAGTACATCGGCTACGTGCAGGCCGCCGGCGTGCCGGGCCGCTACGAATTGGACGAAACGCAGGAAATCAACTTCCCCGCGGTGCTCAAGGCCTTGGCCGACAACGGCTATCGCGGTTATGTGGGTATGGAATTCATCCCCACCAAAGACCCCATGGATGCGTACGTGGAAGCCGTGGAGTTTTTTAGGAAGTAGGGCTGTCACCTCGATACACCGCCCCGGTTGCCGAGTGATCCGCCAAAGGCGGATTGTATCGAGGCACGGGGCGGCACTCGGTGACCGTTAGCAAACAAAAAACGCCGGTGGAAACGCCGGCGTTTTTTGTTTGGGGTCGTGAAGGCCTTAGGGCCCTAATCCGTCATGCCCGCAAAGGCGGGCATCCAGTCGGCAATGGATATCCCTGTAGCTTCTGAAGCCTCTCGTTAAGCGACCGCATCACTTTTTGTCTTAAACACCTTAAACAACCACACCAGCGCGGGTAATATGAACACCGAGCCGACGAGCAGTGCGCCCGCGAGTTGATTGAGCGTCGCGGCAGGCGCATGAGCGTTAAAGAAGGTGAGATCGCCGTACGCGGGCGGCATGTTGACCAACACCGGGTATTGCACGCGAAACCAACCGGCCAAAATCAGCGCCACTTGCGCACCCGCAATGGCGCGCGCGGTCCAAATCCAGTCGCGCACCACGGCGATCACCAGCCACGGGAACAACACACTCGCGACCATCATGGTGGTGGTCGCCGTACGTGTCGCGAGAAACTCCTGCAAGAGCGGCACACCGTCGAGTTGCGCGGCGATAAAGACCACAGCACCCGAAAGCACGGTCGCCGCGCCCCCCCAAAATGCCTTGCGAATAAACGACCACCGTAGTGTGCCCGCCGGGCTTTCACCGATCAAATAAACGGCCGCCAAAAAAGTGAACAAGCACACCGTGAACACGCCGAGCGCCAGCGGGAACGGCCGCAGCCACGGGTCGATGTAACCCGCCGCGTAGCCTGCCGGCGCGGGATCTAACCCGCCGGGCACGAGTGCACCCATGGTCACACCCAAGAAAAACGGAGTCCACACGCTGGAGAACACGAAGAAGAAGGTGTAGGCGCGTTGCGACGTTTCAGCTTTAACCGCATCGTAGTGTCGGAACGTGAACGACGTGCCGCGCGCGATCACGCCGAGCAACATCGCCGTGAGCGGGATGTGAAGGTTCACGGAAACGCGCGCATATACAGCGGGAAACCCCACAAACAAAATCACCACCATAAGAATCAACCACATGTGGTTGGCTTCCCAGACCGGCCCCATGGCCTTTTCGATGATCTTACGCTGCGACTCGCGGCGCTCTTTGCCCAAGAACATTTCCAGCACGCCCGCGCCAAAGTCGGCGCCGCCGAGCAGGCAGTACAGGAACAGCGACACACCCAAAAAGGCGACCACGATATACAGCGCAAACGGTTCGCCAGCAGGAAAGAAAGTGGTCATAAATGTTCCCGCGCCGACGGATAATGTTGTTCCACCGTTTTGATATGCCGCATCAACAGCCACGTCACCACAACGGCAAGCAAGGCGTACACCGCCATGAAAATCATAAACGGCACCGCGAGCCCCGGCATGGGCGTGAGCGCGTCTTTGGTTTTCATGATGCCGTAAATGATCCACGGTTGGCGGCCCACTTCGGTCACAATCCAACCGGCTTCAACCGCGATGAAGCCCAGCGGCGCGGCGAGCGCGCACACAATCAGAAAGCGGCGGTGCAGCGCAAAGGGGCGCAGACGCGGCACAGCCAAGAAGAGCAAGTAAAGCGCGCCGATGCCCGCCATCACCATGCCGCAGGCGATCATCACTTGAAAGGCGAAGTGAACGGGCTTCAGCGGCGGCCATTCCTCGCGCGGAAAATCGTTTAAGCCTTTCACCTCGGCGTTAATGTCGCCGTGCGCGAGGAAGCTCAACACTCCCGGAATCTCAACACCGTACTGAACCGTGCGCGTTGCGGCATCAGGAATGCCGCCGAGGACAAACGGCGCACGCGCTTCAGTCTCGAAGTGCGACTCCATCGCCGCGAGCTTGAGCGGCTGACGTACCGCCGTATCCTTCGCGAGGATGTCGCCGGTCAGCGGCTGAATCAGCGCGGCGATCGCACCCACGAACAAGGCGATCTTAAAGGCCTCGCGATGGAACACTGAGGGCTTACGCAAGAGCATAAACGCATGCACGCCTGCCACGCCGAAACCTGTGGCCTGAAAGGCGGAGATGGTCATGTGCAAGGTCATCGCCTTCCACGCCGGGTTGAACATCGCGGCGAACGGGTCCACATTCAGCGCCTGACCATTGACCCACTCAAACCCCGCAGGGGCATTCATCCACGCGTTCGCACACACCACAAAAATACCGGACAACACGCCCGACACCCCGACGACCACACCAACCCCCCAATGCACCCAGGGTTTGAGGCGATCCCAGCCGTATAAAAAGAGCCCGAGCGCAATGGCCTCGATAAAAAAGGCCGTGCCTTCCCACGAAAACGGCATGCCGATGATGGGCCCCGCGTGCAGCATGAATTCGGGCCAGAGCAAGCCGAGCTCGAAGGAAAGCGCCGTGCCCGAAACGGCGCCGGTCGCAAAAAATATCGCGACGCCGCGCGACCACGCTTTGGTGAGGTCGCGGTAAACTTGTTTCCCGGTGCGGATCCATCGCCAATGCGAAATGGCCATCAAAAAGGGCATGGCCATGCCGATCACAGCGAAAATGATGTGAAAACCGAGCGAAAGAGCCATTTGAAGGCGGGCGGCGAGCAGGTCTTCCATGGGAGGTAATGGTAGGAAGTTCTGGAGGTTGCCCTCACGCTTCGACAGGCTCAGCGCGGCGCCCCCGGCCCCTCTCCCGGAGGGCGACGGGGGCCTTGGGGTAAGCGATCAGCCGTCAACATTCAGCGATCAGCCAATTAGAACTCTGCGATAGGACAGCAAACCCTAAAAGAGAGGATTTCGGCGGTTTTGTGTTGTGCTGTGAGCTGACGGCTGACCACTGATCGCTTCTTCGTCAAACTTGTGGCGCGGTTGTGTCGAGTTCTGTATCTTCCGGTAACATGAACGCACTCCGAGCTGAAATCCTGACGTTGCGCGAAAAATGGCGCGACATGCCTCAGGACCCCTTCTACGATGAGCTTTCCGACTTGTTGTTCAAGGCCGGCAAGATCACCGCAGCCATGAATCTCATGGAAGCCTCGCACCGTGTGCCCTCGCTGGGCGAGGGCGATCAGTCCGACTTTGCCGGGCCCGACGCCGCCCCCGAAATCGACGGGTCGTGGTGGTTTCGCCGCGGCATGGACTACGCCGATGCCTGTGTTTTTGAGGAGGCCGGGGCCTGTTTGACCCGCGCCCTGGCGGCCGGGGCGGAAAATTTTGAGACGCATTATTGCCTGGCGGGCATCTATAAAAGCCTGGAGCGCGCCGACCAAGCCGAGGCTCATTGCCGGGCCTCCATTGGGCATAACCCCGGTTTTGCCCCCTCTTATCTGCTTTTAGCCTCAATTTTACGGCTCACCGGGCGCGTGGCTCAGAGCGCCGATGCGGCCCGTATGGCCGTGATGCTCGACCCCGACTGCGCCCCCGCGCATTATGACCTGGCCTGCTACTACGCCTTGGCGGGGGAACCCTCCAAGGCCCTTTCGGCCTTGTCGACCGCGCTGGATAAAGGGTTCTGCGACTTCGACTGGGCCGGCCGCGACCCCGATCTAGAAGCCCTGCGCCCCTTTCCTGTTGTTATATTAGCGCGGCTTTTGCAAAAACCGGCCTAAGTCATTGGCACGCTTTCTTTTAGGGCGCGTGCCAAGCGCGTGGGATGGTCGTTCACGTTATCGTCACTTTCTTCAAGGTTTATTCCCGGAGTCTTCCGGAATTTAAAGGGTCGCATGAAAAGGGAAACAGGTTTTCGCTCCGCAATTCTGCTGATCATCCTCGTGTTGTGCGGCATCAGCCTCGCGCCGACCGTGATGGTGTTCTCCAAGAACAACAATCCCGAACTCCCGCTCGAAGAGCGCGAGCGCGAGATTTACAAGCGCGAGAATCCCAAGATCGCCTCCAAGTCGATGAACCTTGGGCTCGATCTTGCCGGTGGTACGCACATCGTCGTCGAAATCGACCGCACCAAGCTCGATGAGTCTGCCGGTCGCGACGTGCTTGATCGCAGCCTCGAGATCATCCGCAATCGCGTTGACCAATACGGCCTGAGCGAACCGGTGATCACCAAGTCGGGCGAGAACCGCATCGTGGCCGACCTCGCCGGCATGGGTGCTGAAGACGCACGCCGCCTCATCGGCGCGACCGCCATGCTTGAGTTCAAGCTTGTGGCCGAACCTGAAGAAATCCGCGCGACCCTCAACCGCATCGACGGTTTCTTGGCGAAGCGCATGAAGGCCGCGGGCGAAACCGTCGCCACCACCACGGGCGCACCGCGCACCGCCGTTGAAGACGTCTTCGGCCGCGTGGCCGGCGATACCACCGGTGCCACCGATAGCTTGGCCACGGCTGCCGCTGGTGATTCCGCCGTCACCGATTCTGCCGACGTCGCCGCGGGCGACCCGGGCGCATACCCCTTCAGCTCCAACCTGATCCCCGTGGGCCGCGACATCGGCATTCTCACCGAGAACATCGACAAGGTTCGCAAGCTCCTCGCCGATCGTGAAGTGCAGCAGGTCATCCCGTCGAAGTATCAGTTCCTCTGGTCACGTGAAGAGACCACGCTGAGCAACGGTCAGAAGATCCGCGTGCTTTACGTTCTGAAGCGCCGCGCCGAAATGACCGGCAAGACCATCGCCGATGCGACGTTCCAACATGCTCAGGGCGGCCTCAACGCCGGCGAAATGGAAGTCGGCCTGACCTTTAAAGACATCGGCCCCAAAGAATTCGCACGCATCACCGGCGCGAACGTTGGCAAGCAACTCGCCATCGTGCTCGACTCCGTCGTCTACTCGGCACCGGTCATCCAAGGGCGCATTCCCAACGGCCGCGCCTCGATCACGGGCCTGAGCAGCGTGACCGAAGCCAAGCAGCTCTCCGTCGTGCTGCGTGCCGGCGCCTTGCCGGTTCCCATGAACATCGTGGAACTCCGCTCGGTCGGCCCCACGCTCGGCGAAGAAAACATCCAGAAGGGTGTGATCGCCGCGCTCGTGAGCCTTTTGCTGATCCTCGTCTTCATCTTGTTCTACTACCGTACGGCCGGTCTCATCGCCAACGCCGCGCTGGTGTTCAACATGATCATCACGGTGTCGGTGCTCAGCGCCTTCGGTGCCACGCTGACCTTGCCCGGCATTGCCGGTTTGGCTCTGACGCTCGGTATGGCCGTCGACGCCAACATTCTGATCATGGAACGTATCCGCGACGAAATCAATGCGGGCCGCTCGTTGCGCGCCGCGATCGACGCTGGTTATCAAAAAGCCTTCCGCGCCATTTTGGATTCGAACTTGACCGTGCTCGGTACGGCCGCGATTCTGTACTACGTCGGCGTCGGCCCCATTAAGGGCTTCGGCCTCACGCTGTTGATCGGTGTGGGCGCGTCCATGTTCACCGCCATCATCGTCTCGCGCTTGATCTTCGACTTGATGCTCAAGAATCCGTCGCGTAACTCGATCGCCTTCGGCAGCACCCTGCCGTTCCTGCGCAACATCAAGATGCAGGTGATTCCCAAGTCGCGCGTGTACATGACCATTTCGGCCATCGCCGTGCTGATCAGCGCCGGTGCGCTGATCGTCAAGGGCCCCGACCTCGGTGTCGACTTTACCGGCGGTCACGTGTACCAAGTGAAGATGGAAGGCGCGGCCGATGCCGACAATATTCGTCAGAGCTTGGAAG
>JBIIWL010000079.1:0-7608 GCA_044338885.1 Fibrobacteria bacterium | reverse complement strand
GAGTACGTCGGCATCGGCCGGGTTCTCGCGTGTTTCGACGCCAAAGCCATTGAGCGCAAGGCCCTTCTCGTTCTCTTTGCCGTAACGCATCGGCTTGCCGTGCTCAAGGTACAGCAAGTTGTCTTGTTTGGTGGCGCGACCGTAGTAGGGCTCGTGGACCTTATCGGCAAAGATCACGCAGTTCTGCATCACTTCGATCAGGGCCGTTCCCTTGTGGGCGGCGGCGGCGGCAAACACTTCGGTCATGTGCTTCACGTCGTTATCGCTGGTGCGGGCCACAAAGCTCGCCTCCGCGCCCAGTGCAAGGCTGAGCGGCGAGAGCGGTTGATCGACCGACCCGAACGGCGTCGAGGGGCTTACAGTGCCGATCGCGGACGTGGGCGAGTATTGACCCTTGGTCAAGCCGTAAATCCGGTTGTTGAACAAGATGATTTTGAGATCGACGTTGCGGCGCAACGCGTGAATGAAGTGGTTGCCGCCGATCGAGAGCGCGTCGCCGTCGCCGGTGATGACCCACACTTGTAAATCGGGGTTGGCGAGCTTGACGCCCGTGGCCACCGCCGGCGCGCGGCCGTGAATGGTATGGAACCCGTAAGTGTTCATGTAGTAGGGGAAGCGGCTGGAGCAGCCAATCCCCGAGACGATCACGAACTTTTCTTTGGGAATGCCGAGCGTGGGTAGTACGCCCTGCACCGCGGTGAGGATCGAGTAGTCGCCGCAGCCCGGGCACCAGCGGATGGCGACGGGGGAAGCGAAGTCTTTACGGGTCAGTGCGGCGGGCGCGTCGGCGCCTGCGGGCGCGACGGGTGTTTCGACGGTACTCATGAGAGAGCCTTCACGATGCGTTCGAACTTGTCGACGAGGTAAGAGATGCGGAAAGGTTTGCCGCGCACGAGGTTGATGCCGAGTGCGGGCACGCCGTAGGTGCCAGAAATGATGAGTCGCAACTGACCCATGTTCAGTTCGGGGATGACCACCTTCTTGTACGACCCGAGGATTTGGCCCAGGTTAGCGGGGAAGGGGTTCAGGTACTGAATGTGAGCGTGGGCGACCTTGATGCCGTTGGCGTTGCAGTCGGTGACCGCCGTGGAAACCGCACCGTAGGTGCCGCCCCATGAGACCACGAGCAAGTCGGCCGAGGCATCGCCTTCTACCTGTTGGGCGGGAATGTCTTTGGCGATGCCGGCCACCTTAGCGTGACGCTCGCGCGTCATCGCATCGTGGTTGTCGGGGTCGTAAGAGATCTTGCCCGTTTGTTGGGCTTTTTCAAGACCACCGATGCGGTGTTCGAGACCCGGCGTGCCCGGCACGGCCCAGGGGCGCGCCAGCGTTTCAGGGTTGCGGAAGTAGGGTAAAAAATCACCCGTGCCGGCGGCCTTGGGGGCGGCGCGGTTGGTGGGGATCTCAGGCAGGTCCGCCGGGTCGGGAATCAGCCACGGTTCTGAACCGTTGGCGATATAACCGTCGGTGAGCAACACGACCGGCGTCATAAACTTGAGCGCGATACGGCTCGCCTCGTAGGCCATGTTGAAGCAATCGGCGGGCGACTTGGCGGCGACGATGGGCAGCGGGCTATCGCCCGAGCGGCCGTACATGTTGAGCAACAAATCGGACTGTTCGGTTTTGGTCGGCAAACCGGTGCTGGGGCCGCCGCGCTGCACGTCGACCACCACCATGGGCAGTTCGGTCATGACGGCGAGGCCCATCGCCTCGGACTTAAGGCAAATGCCCGGGCCCGAAGTGGCGGTGATGCCGAAGGCACCGGCCCATGCGGCACCGACGACGGAGGCCATCGCGGCGATTTCGTCTTCGGCCTGAAAGGTCGTGACACCGAAATGCTTTTGGCGCGACAGACCGTGTAGCACATCGGAGGCCGGGGTGATCGGGTAGCTGCCGTACACGATCTCAAGGCCTGCCTTTTGGGCCGCAGCGATGAGGCCAAACACGGTGGCTTCGTTACCGGCGATCTTGCGATACTTGCCCGCGGGCAGTTCGGCTTTTTTCACACGGTAGCTGCTCGCGAACAATTCGACGGTGCGAGCAGCGCCGCTTGGTTGGCCGAAGCGATTTCGGGTTTGTCTTTGTACTTGGACTTGGGGCCGAACTTCGACTGAATCCAGGTGAGCGTATGCTCAACGGGGCGGTCGTACAGCCAGTACATCATGCCGAGCGTAAAGAAGTTTTTGCACAGTTCAGCCGCACGGCCCTTGAGGCCTGTGTGCTCTACGGCGCGCACGGTTTGCGCGGTGATGTCCACTTCGATCAGGCGATAACCGGTGAGCGACCCGTCTTGCAGCGGGTTGGAATGGTACTCGGCCTTCTCCAAATCTTTCTCACCAAAACCGGCGAGGTCGACGACGAGAATACCGCCCACTTCGAGATCAGCGATGTTCGCTTTGAGAGCGGCGGCATTCATTGCCACCAACACATCGAGATCGTCACCGGGAGTTTTGATTTCGCGTGACGAAAAGTGAATTTGGAACGCGCTCACGCCGGCCACCGTGCCCGCAGGGGCGCGGATCTCGGCGGGGAAGTCAGGCATGGTCGCGAGGTCGTTACCGAATAACGCCGACGCGTCGGTGAACTGCGTGCCCGTAAGCTGCATGCCGTCACCGGAATCGCCGGCGAAGCGGATGGTTACTGAGTCAAGTTCTTCAATCGGTTTACCGAGGGATTGGGCGCCGCTTGCAGAAGTTTGTGCGGCAGAGGACGAGGATGGCAACATCAACCGGGCTCCGGTGAGAATGATATTTCGCTTAATTAGTGGTGCATGAATATAGGAATATCAGCAGACAGAACCTCGCCGTACCCTTGAAAAACCGGGGTTTGCGGTGTTTCGAGAACAAGAAGAAATTAGATCACAGACGTGCGAGGTCTCGCCGGAGAACGGAGGGCAACCAAGGGGTCAGACCGGCCTTCTCGGCCTTCATCCACTCGACCTTTAGGGCCTCCGCCTCCCGGTCCATCCCGCGGGCTGCCGCGAGCCGCGCGAGGTTCCCCACTGCGCGATAGTACCCTAGGGGCAAGGTGCCCGGGTCCCGGGGAAGCTTGCTGTACTCCGATTTAAGGTCCAGCGTGATCCGGTACGCCTCCTCCAAGCGGCCCCAGCGGTACAGCCCGGAGGCGTGCATCTGTCGCGCAAGGCGGTTTTGGGGGAATCTGGTCAAATATTCGGACGACACCGCCTCGGCAGCGGCGAATTGGCCTTGGTCGATGTGAATCCAAAACAGGGAGGCCAAAAACATATCGCGCAGAGGGGGGGAGCCTTCTGCCGCGAGCCGATAGGATTTTACATCGAACTCAGTATTGTCAATTAATGGCAATTTGGAGAGTAGTCGTTCTCGGTAATACTCGAATAATTGCAAGGAGGCCTGAGCCTCCGGGTACTTCGATCGGCGTTCTCCGGGGGCTTCCGACTCTGAAACGAGCGATTTTAAAAGGGGCCGGGAGGCCAGCGCCATGGTGGTGGAACGGAATTGTTGTCCGCGCAGCGAAGCGGCGTAGGACAATTGCATGCCGGTCAGACCCCGGTAAAGGTTCAAGAGGTCGGTGTTGGTTTTTTTGAAATGGGGGTGAGGTGCGCCTTTGGGGGTCAATGGTTCCCAATAGGCCTCGGCGCGGCGGAGGGCGTTGGTATCGCCCAGGTCTACAAAGCGGTTCATCACGGCCAGCCCCGCGAAATAAAACCGGGCGGGCGAGGTTGTGGGCAGGCCACGGGTCAATCCCGTCTCGGCGGCGTCGTAATTCATGCGCGACATGTGATCGATGGCTTGGCGCACAACGACGGCTTCGTCGGGGGTCAGAAAGGCGGGGGCCCCACTTTTGGCGGCTGCGACGCCCGCAGACCCGCAGAAAACCACCAGGACGACCGCCCGGCCCAGAGCGAGCGCTGTGTTGTGCCATTTTGTAGATATGGAGGCTTCGAGAGGCATTGTGAACCAAACTACAAAAGCACCCCCAAAACCCTGCATTTTAGGCATTGTCACGGCCGAAATGCTTTCCACCCGCCGCTGGCCTTCCACCCTGTGGAGCTGCGATGGGGTCGAACTCCGCGCTGATGGCATCCCGGCGGACGACATCGCCAGCGCCGTGTCCGACTTTGACAACGAAAAATGTCGGCGCGGTTTCAGCGGCCCGGTGGTCTTCACACTGCGTCTGCAACGTGATGGCGGCGCATGGCCCGATGCCGAGTCCGCAGACCGCAACCCGGTGTGGGAATCGCTCCCTCCCGGCACCTGCGACTGGGTCGATCTTGAAATCGAGGAGACCAGTCGCATCAACCCCCAAACCTTGGACGCCCTCCGTTCTTCGGGGGTCAAAATTTTACTGTCGCATCACGCCTTCACGCCGGAATTGCCCACCGCGTGGATGTCGATGTTGACGGCTATGGTCGCGTGGCAGCCCGAAGGCGTGAAGTTCGCTGTGATGCCGCATCCCGATCAGGTGGTCCTGTTGCTGGATTTCGCGCGCCTTGTCGGGACGCACTATGACCAGGCGTGTGTGCTGGGTATGGGTGCGCACGGGATGCCTACCCGGCTGATTAGCCCGATGTTGGGGTGTCCGTTTACGTATGGCTTCCTTGGAGAAGGCCCTGTCGCGCCCGGTCAATTGCACGTGGACGATATGAAGTCGTTCTTTAAACAGGCTGCCGTCGATGCGACAAGACCGGTGCCTGATGCCTCTGCGGCTTCGTGGTTGGAGTGGGCCGATGGGGTGCTTAAAAAGGTGCGCGGTGTTTAGAGCGTTTGTTGTTCTGCTTGCGCTGGCCTTGTGCGGCACCACCTTTGCACAAGGGTTCGGGCAGAACAAGGTGCAGTATCGCCCGTTCGAATGGACGTTTGTGCGCACCGAGCATTTTGACGTCTACTTCTCGCAGGACGGCGAACAGATCGGCACCTTTGCGGCGCGTCATATCGAGAAGATGTACGGCGAGGTGTCCGCTATGGTCGGCCACAAGTTGACCAAACGCATCCCCATCATTTTGCACAATACGCACACGGAGTTTCAGCAAACCAATGTGATTCCCATGGCGTTGAGCGAAGGCATCGGGGGCTTTACTGAAAAACTGAAGAACCGCGTGGTGATGCCGTTTGAAGGCAGCTACCGTGACTTTTACCATGTGTTGCAACATGAGCTGGTCCACGCCGTGGTGTTTGATATGCTGGAGAGTCAGTGGTCGGGTGGGGCCCCGATGTCGCGCCAAATGGTGGGATTTCCGTTGTGGGTGAATGAAGGTTTAGCGGAGTATACGGCCATCGGGTGGGATTTGGGTTCGGAGTTCTTCATGATCGATGCCACAACCTTTGGGTATGTGGCGCCGCCGATCGCCGACTTCGGCGGCTTTTTGGCCTACAAGGGCGGGCAGTTGTTCTTCCATTTTTTAGAAACGGTATACGGCAAAGGCACGACCACTCGGTTTATTCAAAACCTGGCTCAGTCTGAAGACATTCTCGAGGCCTTTAAAAAGACCACTAATACTTCGTTAGAAGAAGCGGGTGAAATTTGGCTGCGCGAGTTGCGCCATTTGTATTGGCCTGAGCTTGGGCAACGTCAGTACGGGAAGACCGTGGCCCGCCGCCTCACGCATCGCGGGAAAGATCGATCCTTCTACAACCTGCAGCCCTCGCTGTCACCCGACGGTTCGGAGATCGCGTTCTTCAGCGACCGGGAAAGTTGGGAGGCGATTTACATCCTCAATGTGAAGACAGAAAAGGTTACGCGCACGGTCATACAAAGCGGCACCAAGGGCGATCACGAAAGCTTTCGGTCTTTCAAATCGGGTATCACCTGGAGCCCAGATGGCAAGTCGCTGGCCGTGGTGAGTAAGCAAGGCGGGCGCGACGTGATTCATATCGTGAACGCGAAAAATGGAAAGGTCGAACGCGTGTTGCGGCCGCCGGTACAGGCGGTCCTCTCACCCAATTGGTCGCGCGATGGCGCGCGCCTGGCCTTTAGCGGGCAGAACGCGGGCTTTGCAGATATTTATGTGATCGATATGGCGACGGATTCGGTGACGCGCCTCACCAACGATATCGCCCACGACGACAAACCTGTGTTCGCGCCCTCGGGGCACTTTATCGTATTTGAAACCGACCGGCCGTCAGCGGCGTTTGGGCGTGCGACCCACACTATGAATGAGTCACACGCAGGCTTCGATTCGTTGTTGCACTTTAAAGATCTCTATCGCATCACCGTGAACGGGGATAGCCTGGCGCTCGTAGCGGGGGGCGCGTGGGATGAGAAAATGCCTTCGTTCGGGCCGTCCGATTCGCAATTCGTGTTCGTTTCAAACCGCTCGGGTTTGGACAACATTTACGTGTGGGAAAACTCCGCGGGGGTGATGACCGCGCGGCCGTTGACCAATTTGCTCACGGGTTGTTTTACACCATCGTGGTCACGTGACGGGAGTACGCTCGCGTTCTCGTTGTTCGAGGCGGGCGGCTGGGATATTTACCTCATGAAAGACCCGTTGGCGAAGGTGATGGAGGAGCCGCTGCCTAAAACGCGTTTCATCCAGCACGCGGAGGACTCGACGAAACCGTTCTTCCGCCCGCCGACGTGGGAGAACCTGACGAGCTATAAAGCGGATAGTCTCGATTCCGCGCGGCGCGCCGCTGAGGCGAAGCCGAAGAAGAAAACTCGCAAGCAGATTAAGGCCGAACAGAAGGCGCGCGCCGCATTTGTGGCCGACTCGCTGAAGGCCCACGCGGCCACACAGGACTCAACACCCGGAGGAGCCGCGCCCCCCGTGGCCGCCGCCACACCCCCAGATTCTTTGCCCGCTCTGGCGTTGAAGGATTCAAGCACGCGGGATACGGCGCGAGCCGATTCGACCAAGGCTGCAGGGCGGGCCGGTAAGAAGAAGAAATCACCCTTTTTGTCCGATAGCGCGTCGTATGTCAATGCGGCGGGAGACTTCCTTAAAAAGCCCTACGAGACTAAGTGGAGTTTTGATGCGGTGAACGCCGGCCTCGGGGTGGATAACTATTACGGGGCGGGTGGTTTGGCGTATTTAACGCTGAGTGATTTGATGGGCGATCAGCGCATTGCGTTTGCCTTAGCGATCAATGGATCGCTGGAGAATACGAATGCGTATGTGGAGTATTCGTACCTGCCGTATCGGACCGACTTTTCGGTCATGGCGTTTCAGGAATCTCAGAACTCATCTTATTTGGCGTTCCGCAGCGGAACAAGCGAAGTGTTTGCCAATAACGCCACCGATAAGCGTTTCGGTGTGGGTGTGGGGGCTCAATACCCATTCTCTCCGTTCACACGGGTGGAAGGTGGGCTGTTCACGAGGTTCACGGATCGGTACCGTGAGGTCAAACATTATTCACCGATCGATAGCTTGACCCTTGGGCTCGATAGCGTGACGGTGGTGCGCACGCCGGTAGACGGCATTTTGCCCTCAGTCGCTTGGGTGCATGATAATGCCCAGTGGGGGATGGTGGGGCCCGTAGCGGGACGGCGGATGATGATGGGCCTGCAGTGGTTGCCGCCGGTTCTGCAAGATTCAATGTCGTACCTGAAGGCGGAGGGCGACTTCCGGTTTTACAAGGAATATGCGCGGCGGTACACCTTTGCCTTCCGTGTCTCTGGCGGTTTTTC
>JBIIWL010000078.1:0-7797 GCA_044338885.1 Fibrobacteria bacterium | reverse complement strand
ATAGTCATTTTCAATACTCACGCCGTGAGGGTGAAGCGCAACTGTCCCCGTCTTTTAGAGCGGAGGACGGAGCCTGGTAAGTGCGTTCTCGATCACGGGGAGTAACCTTGATAAAGCTCTACTCTGGTGAGCGCCTCTTATGACCTAAAAACCCGACCAACAAAAAAGCGACCGGGATGACCCGATCGCTTTTAAAAACCCATGGTGCCCGGGAGCAGACTTGAACTGCTACGACCTTGCGGCCACTAGAACCTGAATCTAGCGTGTCTACCAATTTCACCACCCAGGCAGAGTGGACGGGAAAATGTCGAAATTCCCGGCGGGGGTGTCAATGGGTAAAGGTGAAAGCTGTCCCCCGCCTTCGCGGGGGCAGGCCGCGATCAGCCGTCAAAGGTCAGCAGTCTCTCACGGCAAGCCCTCGGAAACCCGCTTCGGCACTTAAATGACCCTTAGATGCGGGTAAAGAGGTCGGCGACACGGCGGCGGATTTCGTCGCGCACGGTGCGGAACTCTTCGGGCTCCATGTGTTTGGGGTCGGGCAGGGCCCAGTCTTCATGCAGGCGGCCTTCGACGAACGGGCAGGCGTCGCCGCAGCCCATGGTCACCACGGCGTCATAGCCGGTGTGCGGTACGTCGTCGAGCGATTTGGAGTCGTGCGTGGTGAGGTCGTACCCGAGCTCGGCCATCGCGGCGATGGCCTTGGGGTTGACGATGCCCGACGGGCGCGAACCGGCACTGAAGGCTTCCACCGGAACGCCCAGCGACTCACCAACAATTTTCGCGAAGGCGTTGGCCATTTGGCTGCGGTTGCTGTTTTCGATGCACACGAAGAGAAGTTTTTTGGGGGTTGCCATGAGGGCCTACGGGTTAGGGTTGGGAATTGGGAACAGGTGGAGAGGGGAATGCTCTGAGTATTACAGAGGTTCGCGATTCGCTCCCTTGAAGTACTTGCGTTTGAAGTAGAGGGCGACGTGGACGAGGCCGATGAGGGCCGGCACTTCGACGAGAGGGCCGACGACTGCGGCGAGGGCAACGCCCGAGCCGATGCCGAACACACCGATCGCCACGGCGATCGCAAGTTCGAAGTTGTTGCCCGCCGCCGTAAACGCGAGCGTGGCGGTACGCGGGTAGTCGGCTCCAAGGCGGCGGCCCATGTAAAAGCTGACGAAGAACATGATGATGAAGTAGAGTGCCAGCGGGATCGCAATGCGCAACACGTCAAAAGGGAGTTGTACGATGGTCTCGCCTTTAAAACTGAACATCACGAGGATCGTGAAGAGGAGCGCGATCAGCGTGATGGGGGCGACGCGGGGGATGTAGCGCGTCTCATACCACGTGCGACCTTTGGCGCGGATGAGAGCCATGCGTCCCAGAGCGCCGGCTGCAAAGGGTACGCCGAGGTAGAGCATGACGTTGGCAAAAATGTCTGCCATCGATGCACCCACATTGACGCCCTCTAGGCCAAACAGCGGGGGCAATACCGCGGCAAAAAGCCACGCATACACGCCAAAGAACAACACTTGGAAAATACTGTTGAGCGCGACGAGGCCGGCGGCGTAGGTGCCGCTGCCGCGTGCGAGTTGGTTCCACACCAGGACCATGGCGATGCAGCGTGCGAGACCGACGATGATCAGGCCGACCATGTATTCGGGTTTATCGTGTAAAAAGAGCGCGGCGAGTGCGAACATGACGATCGGGCCGATGATCCAATTCTGAACCAACGAGAGCGCGAGGATTTTACGGTCTTTAAAAACCGTTCCCATTTCTTCATAACGCACGCGCGCCAGCGGCGGGTACATCATGAGGATGAGCCCGAAGGCCAACGGGATGTTGGTGGTGCCGTAACTGGTGGCGGACACGGCAGACGCGATGAGGCCGGGGGCAAAATGCCCCAAAGCCACGCCGGCCGCCATGGCAAGAAAAATCCACCAAGTCAGGTTACGGTCTAAAAACGAGAGGCGGCCGGGTTTTTCGGGAGCGAGAGTTGCGTCGGTCATAGGCTGTCTGTGGTGATCCAAAGAAATGGTGACGGGAGGTGAAGGTCGAGTTTACGAGCAGCAACTCGGGCCGCAGCAGGCGGCGTCCTCGGCCTTCGCGGTTGTGGCGGCGGCCATCTTGAGCGGCGTCGTCGCGGCAGGTGGTGTGGCGTCGCGTGACCCAGGTTTCACGCCGGTGACGGTCACTTTATACACCTGCACGCCCGCGAGGAGTTTGTCCGCATCAGCCCCGGCGGGTAAAAAGTCCTTGATCATCTGCCGGTCGAGCGGGTAGACCACGACTTTCGGCATCGCGACGTCGGCGAAGCCGGCAGCCTGCAGCGAGGTGGTCATCGCCTCGCGGCTCACCGCGCCTGAGATGCAGCCCACATAGAGCGAGGCCGCCTGGCGGATCTCAGGTGACACATCACCCTCCATCGCAATGTCCGACACGCTAAAGCGGCCGCCGGCTTTAAGCACGCGGAACATTTCGCGATGCGCGGCGTCTTTATCGGGCACAAGGTTGAGTACGCAGTTGGACAAAATGCGATCGACCGTGTTTGAGTCGACGGGTAAGTGCTCGATTTCGCCGAGGCGGAACTCCACATTGTTGAACCCGCGCGCCGCCGCGTTGGCGCGAGCGCGAGCGAGCATGTCGGAGGTCATGTCGACACCGATCACACGCCCGGTTTCGCCCACGGCAGAGCGGGCCACAAAGGCGTCGTTGCCCGCACCGGAGCCGAGGTCGAGGACCGTCTGCCCGGGCTGCAAGTCGGCGAACTCGTCGGGAATGCCGCAGCCCAATCCTAAATCGGCCTCGGCGACATAACCCTCCTTACCTGCATAGCTCTCGCTCATGGATTCACCCGGTGATACACCACAGCAGGCCGTTGGGCCGCAGCCGCAGCCAGAGGCGTCCGTCTCGCGCGCGAGGCTACCGTAAAATTCGGAGACGTTTTTTTTGAGGTCGTCGGCGGTCGGGTTCATGGTGAACTCCTTGCTTGGTTTTTTGTCGTGGTCGTGTGAGTAAAGGCTAAAAGTGGGAGGCGTTGCCTTTGAACCCCCGATTCAACAACAACAGGCGGCGGCGTCTTGCTTGATGCCCGTCGTGAGGCCGGCCAGTGCGGTGGCGGCGGCTTCAAAGGCGGGCACGTCGAGGCAATAGCAGCTGCGCGGACCTTCGATGGTGCCTTTAATGAGCCCTGCTTCTTTGAGGGCCTTGAGGTGTTGTGAGACGGTGGATTGAGAAAGGGGAAGGTCTTCGACAATCTCACCACAAATGCAGGTACCGCGTTGGGCGAGCAGGCGCAAGATGGCGATGCGGGCCGGGTGGCTGAGTGCTTTGGCCACGTCGGCCAAGCGCTGGTCGTCGGCAGGGAATTCGGTGTCTTTACGCTGAACCATGGCGGCTCCGGGGTCAGGAAATCAGTAGCTTAAGCTTATATCGTAGATATACGATTAAAGGGGCGGGTTTGGCAAGGTTTTTCTGTGGCGCGCCTGAGGTCGGGGCGAATAATCATTCGCCCCGACACGGGGGTTTTTACATTGGGTCGATCATGCGCGCCTACCTCGATCAGCTTCGTGAAATCCTCGAAAACGGTGAAAAAAAGGAAGATCGGACCGGAACCGGCACGCTTTCTTTGTTTGGGATGCAGGCCAAATACGACCTGCGTGAGGGCTTCCCCCTCGTCACCACCAAAAAGGTCCTCTTCGCCGCAGTAGTCCGCGAACTGTTGTGGTTCATTGGCGGCCACACGAATATTCATGACGATGACCTCACCACGCATACGCCCATCTGGGATGCGTGGGCCGATGAACACGGTGAGCTCGGGCCCATCTACGGGTATCAGTGGCGGAGCTGGCCGCGTTATGTGAAGACTGAGGATGGCTCATTCCGTCAAGAGCATGTCGATCAATTGCGAGATGTGATTACACAAATCAAGAACTCGCCCGACTCGCGCCGCCTCATTGTGTCGGCATGGAATGTGTCAGACATCCCGCGCATGAAGCTACCGCCCTGCCACGCGTTTTTCCAGTTTTACGTGGTGAACGGCCGCCTTGATCTTCAGCTTTACCAGCGTTCGGCTGACATGGCGCTCGGCGTACCATTTAACATTGCCAGTTATGCGCTACTGCTGATGATGGTCGCGCGCGAGTGCGGCCTCACGCCCGGCATTTTCACGCATACCTTGGGCGATGCGCACATTTATTTGAACCATGTCGACGGCGTGCGCGAGCAGCTGAGCCGCGAGCCGAAGGCGTTGCCCACCGTGACTATCGCCGACAAATCGTTGTTCGATCTCACCTTTGAGGACGTCAAGCTCGAAGGGTACGAACATCATCCCTTCATTAAGTTCCCCGTCGCCGTATGAACCCAGGGGATCGTGCGGGGGGTGGTGTGTCGGGTCAACCGGGTGTCGACCAAGGGGACGAAGCCCTCACACTTCGACAGGCTCAGCGCGGCGCCCCCAGCCCCTCTCTTGAGGGGAGAGGGGAGAGTTCATTCTCTGTGGTCGTCGCCATGGATAAACAGCGCGGGATTGGGTACCAGGGCGATTTGCCGTGGCCCAAACTCAAGGGTGACATGAAGTTCTTTCGTGAGTTGACCACCTGCCCTGACCGAGCCGCGGTGGAAAAGCGCTGGGGTTTGAAACCGGACGAATCACCGGATGTTCAGACGTGGGCCGCGGTGAGTGCGATGCTCAAGTGGGCACACCCGTTGCCAGTGGCGACGGATGAGACGCGCAACGCCGTGATTATGGGACGCAAGACGTGGGAGAGCTTGCCCGAACAATATCGGCCATTGCCCGATCGGTTTAACGGTGTGCTCTCCCGACTCACGGTTCTGAAGCGTCAGCCCCGATTGGGTGACCGTACTTGGCCTTTTTTCGACAATGCGTTGGCGTACCTATTCTCCGGCATTCATTCGACTGATCCAATTCATGACCTACCATCGAATCGCCCCACGATCGTCAGTGAAACCTTTGTGATCGGTGGGGGAAAGGTTTACGCCGAAGCCGTGCCGTTCCCTGAATGTATCCACCTCTACATCACCGAGATCGATGCGGAGTTTCCCTGCGATACGTTCTTCCCTGCGACTCCTGACTTCAAACCAGCATTGTCATCCCCGTGGATCGACGAGGGCGGCGTGCGCTATCGCTTCCGCCGTTACGATCGGGTTTCGTAGAACGCATTAGTTTTTGGACGTTGCCCTCACCCTTGATCCCTCTCCCCCTCCTTCGCGATTGTCCTTTATTGTTGGTCTTCCGCTCAGGATCAGGAGAGGGAGATCGTATTGGGGCACGATCCGATACATGGCGGGCATAGGCTTCTGAACCGTCATCCCGGCGCAGGCCGGGATCCAGACAGCGATGTGAAGTGTGGTAGGAATGTGTTGTTAAACTCCTAAGCGAGACTCTCTCTTGCCTCTCCCTGTGAAGGGATCCCGGCCTGCGCCGGGATGACGAATGTGAGACGATGCCCTCTCGATTCGACATTGGGTCTCGCCACATAGGACGATTGCTCAGCGCGGTGCTCTGGCCTCTCCCGCCCTTCGACAAGCAGCCTTCTGAGTGTGCCCTTTGCTCAGGGATCGGTAGAGGGGGACCCATGAGGTCTCACAGAACACACAAACTTGTTCGACATTTTGGTCTTCGCTGACCGCTTCCCGCTGTTAGCCATTACCCACTACCCACTCCCCACCCGGTTCGGCCCGATATCGGTCCTTCTCCCCCCTTGCCCCCGAACCTATCTTTCCCTCCATGGCTTTGCAGCGCATGAAAACCCAGCTCCTCTACCCTGAGTTTGAGCACGCGATCGCGTCGGGTGATGCCGAGGCGCTTGAGGCGTTGCGGGAGCAGCTCACCGTTGAAGATTTTGCCGAACTGGTCGACGCCCTTGATTCGACTGTGCGCGCCTCGTTCTTTGCCAAAATATCTGCCGCTGAAGCCGCGGATATTTTTCAGCAGCTCGACCTCAGCGTGCAGCGTGAAACGCTGGAGGAACTCTCCGCCTCACGCACCGCCGGCATCCTCAATGAAATGGACGCTGACGATCGCACCGCGCTGCTCGAATCGTTGCCGCTGCATCAAACCAAACGGATGATGAGCTTCCTCCGCCCGCAGGAGCGGGCCGAGGCTCAAAAGTTGCTCGACTTCCCGGAAGACAGCGTCGGTCGTATGATGACGCCCGACTTTTTGGCCATTCGCCGCGAATGGACCGTCGGCCGCGCCCTCGATTACATCCGCTTTAACGGTGAAGATAAAGAGACCCTGAACGACATTTACGTGGTGGACCGCGACGGGCGCTTGCTCGACGACATCCCCATCCGTGAATTTCTGCTCTCGCCGCCCGACCGTTCCATCACCGAGGTGATGGATGGTCATTACACGGCCTTGCAGGCCCACGATGCCCAAGAGGTGGCCATCGCCGGGTTTAAGAAATACAGCGCCCGCACGGCGTTGCCGGTCATCGATGAAGACGGCTTGCTCTTGGGCATCGTGACCATCGATGATATCCTGCATTTGCAAGAACGCGAGACCACCGAAGACATTCAAAAGTTCGGTGGTGCCGCGCCGTTAGAGGAAGGCTATCTCGAGATTCCGTTATGGGGTCTGGTTAAAAAGCGCGCCGTGTGGCTGATCGTATTGTTCTTTGGACAAATGCTCACCGCCTCAGCCATGAGCTACTACCAGGTCGAATTGGCCAAAGCCGTCGTGCTCGCGCTGTTCATCCCCCTGATCATTAGCAGCGGTGGCAACTCGGGTTCGCAAGCGGCCACGCTCGTGATTCGTGCGCTCGCCTTGGGCGAAGTCACCTTTGCCGACGTATGGCGGGTGTTGCGCCGTGAGTTGATTGTGGGCCTGAGCCTTGGCGTTGTGCTGGGTCTTTTTGGCCTGTTGCGTGTGGTGGTGTGGGGGACAGCCTTTCAGGCCTACGGGGAGCAGTTTTGGACCCTCGGGTTATCGGTTGGTATCGCCGTGATTTGCGTTGTGGCGTGGGGCAACGTGGTGGGCTCGATGCTTCCGTTGATCCTCCGTCGCCTCGGCCTTGACCCCGCGACGTCTTCGGCGCCTTTTGTGGCGACCTTTATCGACGTCACTGGGATCTTGATCTATTTCAACATCGCGATGTACATCATGAGCGGCGGGTTGATTTAGAACGGCCGTGACGTAGGGGCGAATTGCGTTGTGCATTCGCCCCTACATGGCACCAACCCGCCGTGAATACCATCGAAACCATTCAACGATTGTATGCCCTAGACGTTCCGTCGGGTTCGTTAATCCTTGATGTCGGTTGCGGCACGGGGCTTACCGCGCGCGCGATGGCACACGCGGGCTACCGCGTGGTCGGCATCGATGTCGACGAGGACGCGGTGTCTACGGCGCGCGCGTTGTCAATCGAAGACAAGATTGAAGGCGCGCCCACCTTCTTGGTCTGCGCAGCCGACATGCTGACGTTTAACGATTCAGCCTTCGATGCGGTGACCTGTATCGACGTCTTGCATTGGTCACATGATGAGACACAATTCCGCGCATGGTGGAACGAAGCCTGGCGCGTGCTCAAACCCGGGGCTGTCTTCATAGGCCAGAGCCTTATGCGCGAAGAACTCCCTGATGCCGTGCCGCTGCCCCACAAAGGTTCAGGCTGGTTTCGTCTCAACAGTGGGGCCGAGTGGTTTCTGCCCTCGCGCACGTTGCTTGACGAGTTGGTCGCGCACGGAGGCGGCATGTGGGTTCAAATCCCTGTTGCGGCCGCCACCCCGGGCGCCGCGCGCTTTGTGGCTCGAAAGCCGTTTCAAACGCGAGGTTGATCCAGGTCA
>JBIIWL010000077.1:0-7802 GCA_044338885.1 Fibrobacteria bacterium | reverse complement strand
CCGAATTTCAGTCTTAGATCTTAAACCCTCCCCGAGGTTCTCATGAAAAAAGTCAACACCATAGCGCTGCATAAAGACAAGAACATCGCTCTTGTGGCGCACGATCACCTTAAAGCCGACCTCGTAGAATGGGTGAAGTTCAACAAAGTGCTGCTCTCACACCACAAGATTTTCGCGACCGGCACCACCGGTGGCTTAGTGGAAAAAGTGTTGGGCTTCCCAGTACACAAGTTTCAAAGCGGCCCTTTGGGCGGTGACCAACAAATCGGCTCCGCAATCGTCACGGGGGAAATTGACTTTCTGATCTTCTTCTGGGATCCTCTGGCCCAAGCTCCGCATGATCCTGACGTGAAGGCCTTGTTGCGTTTGGCCGCCGTGTGGAACATTCCCGTGGCCTGCAACCGCTCCACGGCAGACTTCTTGATTTCGTCACCACTCATGGATGAAGTCTACCCGCGCCGCGTTGCCGATTTCAGCGACTACACGAATCGAAAAATCTGACCAAACGGCGGCGTCTTTTCGCCCCAGATTTGGCTTTTAACACACACATGTGAATCGATAAGTCAGGATCCGCCGGGTCCTGACTCTTTTTTTTGCCTGAGGGCCGTTTCAACAATTTTAAGGCATTTGACACAATTATCATGCTGCCAACGCAATAAAAATTGTCTAAATGTGGCGTTTTTGTTCGAAATACTGCATTTTCCTCCTGCATTAAATCCCCAGTGGCCCTAAATTAGAGGCAAACTCACGGCGGTTTGCCGTGACTAGTAGGAGAGAACATGAACTTCAAAACGGGACTGCTGAGCCTGGCCCTCGCGGTCGGTTTCGCCTCAGCTCAGGATGTGTATTCAACGTGGGGTTCGAGCCGCACGGTGAACCTTAAAACGACGGGCATGGGTTTGACCGGCACGACCAAAAAGTTTCCGCTTTTGGTCCGCATCAATTCCACGCATGCAGACGTCTTCACGTCGTCCAAGGGCAAGGGCGCCGATATCCGCTTCGTACGCGGTAACTTGACCACACGCCTCCCCCACCAGGTCGAGCGTTGGGATAGCGCGGGCAAGCTGGCCGAAATCTGGGTGTTGGTTGATAGCGTGCCCGCGGGCGGCACCACCGATATCAAGATGCTCTACAACAAGGCCGGTGCGGCCGATAGCGCCTACCCCCGCGGTCGCGCGGTGTTCGACACCAGCAACGGTTTCGTGAGCGTTTGGCACTTGGGCGACTCAACGGGTGCAAACCCCCGTCCGAACCAAATCGCAGGCGCGCCTACGGCTCTGCTGACAAACTTCGGCATGCCCACGGTTGAAGACCCCACACCCGTACCCTACACCCCGAAGAGCGGTATCATCGCCTTCGCGGATTCGTTGCGCGGCGGTGCCGGTGACCAACTCGCCGGAACGAAAGACTTCATCGACCTGAACCGCCGTGGCTACGAAGGGTTCTCGAACTTCAACACGGGTTTCACCTTCTCGTTCTGGGTGTATAGCAACGGTCCGTTGTTTGCCGAACGCTTCGTCGAAATTCTCGATGATACCACGTCGGCAGCGTCCAGCGACACGCGCATCATCCTGTTCGGCAATCGCACTGACCCGGTGCCCAATGGCGTCTCCGTGCGTTGGGGCCAGAGCGGTATTTACAACAGCGAAATCGAAAACACCTACGTCGGTAACGAATGGTTCCACTTCACCTTCACCAAGGCCGGTGGTTCCGCTCCGTTCTACATCTACCGCAATGGCGAAAACGTCGGCGTCACGGGCGAACTGCCTGATCTGGCCGTCGGTCTGCGCAATTACGCCTACATGGGCCGCTCTTCAGTGACCGCCAGCGATCCGTATTTCCAGGGTAAATTCGACGAAGTGCAGGTCTCCAAGGTTGATCGTTCCATCGATTGGGCCAAGCTGACCTACGCCATCCAGAAGCCGGGCATCAGCGTGCTCGACACCAACACCTTGGTTTCAGTCAAGTCGACCCGTGCGGCCGCCTCAAGCCAGTTCTCGGTCCGTTCCAACGGTTCGGAAATGCGCTTCTTCTTGCCCTCTGCACAGGCTGGCAAGCTGTCGGTGGTTGACGTGTTCGGCCGTACGGTCTGGACCCGCAACATTCCCGCCGGCGTGACCGCTGTGAGCTGGAACGGCAAGGCTGACCGCGGCACCTCAGCGCGCGGCGTTTATGTCGCTCGTTTCGTGCCCAGCAGCAAGGGCGCCTCGCTCGAGCGCAAGTTCACGCTGAATCCCTAATCCGGATTTGACGTCGTAAAAAAGGGGAGCGGGCCTAGGCCTGCTCCCCTTTTTGTTTGCCCACTCTTCTTGAATTCAAACGGCCCAGAGCCACTTGGCAAAGGGCTTTTCGTTGCGCACGCCCCACGAGTACACGATCACAAACAACACGCCAAGGCCGGCGAGAATCCCCCCCCACCACAACAGGGGCAGGAGGCGCCACGAGGTCAACGCCTCCCAGCCGGGGAACGAGGCAAACATGGAGGCCGAGACGCTAAACACCATAAAGAATGCGACGCCAATGTCACGGATGGTGCGATACTTGAGAGCCCGGTGGAGATAGCCCTTGCCGTAGTGCCAGCGCGGGCCATCGGTATCATGAGACAGGTCGCGGAGAAAATCGGAAATGACCCCGATGATGAGGTCGTGATGCATACCGATCAACGAACTCGCTAAGGCGAGGTAAGGGATGGCCAGCGCGAATTCAGTACGGTTTGAGCTGGTGAGGGCGGCCGACAGCAAAGTGCCCGAGAGGGCCATGTAGGAGAGTAAGACGAGTTCGCGAGATTGAATACGCGAGCCGATTTCGGGGCCGAGGGTGATAAAACGGGCTTCTTCGCTAACGGGCATGAGGCCTCCTGGTGTGACCTTAAATTAGCTATCAGCCGTCAGCGGTCAGCGATCAGGAAAACAAGAAGCGATTTCAGGAACAACGCTGGCATTTTTGGGGGGTGGTTGTTCGGGCTCTCGGGTAAATGGCGTTCCAGGGCATTTGGGCACCTCGTAGAGCGCCACAGGTCTTCCGTGATGCAATCCCACCAAGCAAAACCCGAGGGTTGGTTGATTTGCTGAGTGCTGACCGCTGAACGCTGACCACTCTCCTCCCCCATTTTCTACCTTCCCCAACGTGCCAAACCATTCCGCGCCCGAACCGCAAATCACCGAATTCCCCCTCTACCGCCGTGGCAAAGTGCGCGACGTGTATGACCTCGGGGAGCAGTTACTGATCGTCGCCTCCGACCGAATTTCGGCCTTTGACGTGGTTTTACCCACGCCGATCCCCGATAAAGGTCGGATTTTGACCCAACTTTCGCTGTTTTGGTTCGACTTCCTCAAGGAACCGAACCATTTGATCACCGCGGACGTGGAGCACTTCCCCGCCCCGCTGCGCAAATACCGCGACTGGTTGCGTGGCCGCTCGATGCTGGTCAAAAAAGCCGAGCGTTTCGACGTCGAGTGCGTGGTGCGCGGCTACATCGCCGGGTCGGGTTGGAAAGAATATCAGAAGACCGGCATGGTCTGCGGTATTCCGCTGCCGTTCGATTTGGAACAATGCTCCAAACTCGCGCAACCCATCTTCACCCCCGCCGCCAAAAATGATGTCGGTCACGATGAGAACATTTCGTTTGACGAAATGATCGAGATCACCGGCGAAGACGTGGCCGAAGATTTGCAAGAACGCAGCCTCAAAATTTATCAGCGTGCACGCGACTACGCCAAAGTCTGCGGCGTGATTTTGGCTGACACCAAATTTGAGTTCGGTCGTTCACGCGACCGCGATGGGGAAATCATCCTCATCGACGAAGTGCTCACCCCCGATTCATCGCGCTTTTGGCCCGCCGCGGATTATGCCCCGGGTCAAGATCAGAAAAGTTTCGATAAGCAATACCTGCGCGATTGGCTTGAGACCCTCACGTGGAACAAGGAGGCCCCGGGCCCCGAACTCCCCGCTGATGTGGTTGAGAATACGCGCAATAAATATCTGGAGGCATACCGCCTTCTGACCGGAAAGGATTTCCAAGTTGTCTAAGTCTATTCGTACTGCCCTCATTAGCGTTTCCGACAAGCGCGGTCTGCTTCCCTTCGCGCAAGGGCTGCACGCCCTCGGCTGGCGCATCCTCAGCACGGGCGGCACGCTCAAGTTCTTAAACGACAATGCGATTCCTGCTACGCAAGTGTCCGATCATACCGGCTCACCTGAGATTTTGGACGGGCGCGTTAAGACCTTGCACCCCAAAATCCACGGTGGCATTCTCGGGCGTCGTGATGATGCCGACCACGTGGCACAGATGAACGAACATGGAATCGCCCCCATCGACCTGGTGGCGGTCAACTTGTACCCGTTCCGTGAAACGGTGGCCAAAGAAGGCGTCACGCTCGAAGATGCGATTGAGAACATCGATATTGGTGGCCCGAGCATGCTGCGCTCCTCGGCGAAGAACCACAACGATGTCACCGTCATCTGCAACCCTGACGACTACGCGGTCGTATTGGCCGAACTTCAGGCCACCGGTGCAACCACATTAGAGACGCGTCGTCGCTTGGCCGTGACGGCGTTCCGTCATACGGCCGACTACGATAGCGCGATCGACGCCCACCTGTCCAAAGCCCTGCTCGGTGAGCAGGTGCTGCGCCTGGGCTTCCGCCCCGGCTCAACGCTGCGCTATGGTGAGAACGATCACCAGAAAGCCAGCTTCTACCCTGAGTTTGATGCCGCCACGCTCGGCGAGTCGAATCTGGGTTCAGCCCAACAGCTGCACGGTAAAGAACTGAGCTACAACAACCTCGTGGATGCCGATGCGGCGCTTGAGGCCGTACGCGACTTGCAGGCTGATGCGGCTGTGGCCATCATCAAGCACATGAACCCTTGCGGTTATGCAACCGGTAAAACCCTCGAAGGGGCCTTTGAGGCCGCCTGGCAGGGCGATCCGGTGTCGGCATTCGGTTCGGTGATCGCAGTATCGCGCAAAGTCGACCTCGCGACGGCGGAGCGCCTCAAAGGCCGCTTTGTCGAACTGCTCATCGCCCCAGGCTACGATGCCGATGCGCTCGAATTTTTACAAAAGAAAAGCAAAGACATCCGCCTGCTCGACATCGGCACCATGGTGCCGCCGAAGCATCGTAAGGTCTACAAGCACATCCTCGGCGGCATGCTCGAACAAGACCGCGACGTGGACCTCAATCGCAAGTGGGAAAGCGTGAGCGCGGCACAAATGCCGGCGAGCATGCGTCCGCTCGCCGAGTTCACCTGGAAGGCCTGCAAGCACGTCAAATCCAACGCCATTGTGTTGGGCTATGAATATGCACCCGGGGGTTACACCTTGGTGGGTATGGGCCCGGGCCAGCCGAACCGCATTGATTCGAACCTGAAGCTGGCCCAGCCGCGCGCCCGCGAAAACCTCGCCCGCATTGCCGCCGACCAAGGCCTGAGCGGTGCCGAAGCCGAAGCGTTCGTCAAGCAAGCGCTCTCGCACTGCGTGCTCGCGTCTGATGCGTTCTTTCCGTTTGACGACAACGTGCTGGCAGCCCATGAAGGCGGCATCAAGCACATCGTACAACCGGGTGGCTCGCTCCGCGACCCCGAGGTCATCGCCACAGCCGACCGCTTAGGCATCAGCATGACCTTCACCGGCACGAGACATTTTAGGCACTAAGTCCTCACCACTCCCCCCGCCCGCCTCACCCCCGCCCCCTCTCCATCGCATAAAGGTGAAGTGGTTGTGGATGGAGAGCGGGCGGGGGTGAGGCTCAATTTAAGGTCAACAGGGGGGTGGGGTGAGGAATCAGGTTAAAGTCATCGGCGGCGGCTTATCGGGCTGCGAAGCGGCCTTGCAATTAGCCGACGCCGGCTACACGGTCGAACTGCACGAGATGCGCCCCGTGGTGCAAACCCCGGCGCATAAAACCGATGGGCTCGCTGAACTCGTGTGTTCCAACTCGTTCAAAGGTCTCGCGCTGACGTCCGCGCATGGGTTGCTGAAAGAAGAACTCTCGCGCTGTGGGTCTAAGCTTTTGCCGCTGGCGTTTGAGTCGCGTGTGCCGGCGGGCGAAAGCCTCGCCATCGACCGCGATGTGTTCTCTGCGGCCGTGCAGGCCGCCATGGCGGCCCGCCCCAACATCCGTCTCATGCGCGATGAGGTCACGAGCCTGGACCCTGACCAGTGGACGATTCTAGCCACTGGCCCTCTCACCTCGGAGACCCTCGCGCACGATTTGTTCGCGCGTGTGGCCGCGGTCGGTGAAGCCCACGGCAACCCTGATGCCAAGCGTTTATTCTTCTTCGACTCCATCGCCCCCGTGGTGATGGCCGACTCGCTGGAGGATGAACACATCTTCGCGAAAAATCGGTGGGACAAAGGCGAGCGTCCAGATTTTTTAAACGTGCCGCTGAACAAAGAACAGTATTTCGAATTCGTCGATGCGCTGGTGGCCGCCGATACGGTGGAAGCCAAGCCTTTTGAAAAGGGCCAACTGTTCGAGGGCTGTTTACCGATTGAAGAAATGGCGCGGCGTGGGCGCGAAACCTTGCGCTACGGGCCCATGCGCCCGATTGGCCTCCACGACCCGCGTACCGACGTTCGCCCCTTCGCGGTGATTCAATTGCGTGCCGAAAATGCACAGCGCAGCCTCTATAACCTGGTGGGCTTTCAGACGCGTCTCAAATGGGGCACGCAAAAAGACATCCTCACCAAAATCCCCGGTCTGCGCACCGCGCAGTTCGCACGCTTTGGGGCGATGCACCGCAACACGTTTTTAGACGCTCCTAAGGTGTTGGAGCCCACCTTACGGCTGCGCGGCACCAAGATCTTTTGCGCGGGCCAAATCACCGGAGCCGAAGGTTACACCGAGGCTCTCTCCACCGGCCTTTACGCGGCGGCGACCCTCCATGCGGCCATCCAGGGGCGAGATGACTTCCGTTGGCCGCACGGCACCTGCCTCGCCGCGCTCACCGAACACCTCACCAGCCCCAACCCTGACTTTCAGCCCATGAACTTCAATTTCGGCCTTTTGCCCTCCGACCTGACCTGGAAGAAGAAAGAGCGGAAAGAAAAGCAGATCGAAACCTGCGTGAAGGCGTGGGAAGGGTTTGCACCGATGGGAAATCTGGTTTGAGACCGTAAGAGTGGGTTGCTAAGGGCTAAGGGCTAAAATTCAGTATAACTGTACTGCCGTACAGCAATAAACGCAACTACTTAGTAGTCGTCGTACCGTTGTACGGTTGGACTGCAGTATTGTTCGGGGCCCCTACCGTCCCAATTTCGAGCGGTTCCGCCCTCCTTCGATTTCCTATTCTTATTCCTTACAACACACAATCCTGCGGCCTTTAACGCCGCCCCGGAGGTTTACCATGATGTATGATGAAGAAATGATCGCCCCGATGCGCGAAGAACTCACAGCCTTAGGCATTCAAGAAACCCGCACTCCTGAAGATGTGGAAAAGGTCATCGCCGCCAAAGGCACAACGCTCGTCGTCGTGAACTCGGTGTGCGGCTGCGCCGCCGCCCAAGCACGCCCCGGCGTGGCGGAAGCGTTCAAAAAAGTGAGCAAGAAGCCTGACCACGCCATCACCGTATTTGCGGGCAATGACCGCGATGCCACGGCCGCCGCACGCTCACACTTTGTCGGCTACCAGCCCTCATCCCCCTCCATCGCCTTGCTCAAAGATGGCGATGTGGTGTTCATGCTCGAGCGTTACCAGATCTCGGGCCGCGACGCCCAGCAGATCGGCCAAGACATCGCGCAGGCTATTGAACAATATTGTTAGTTGTAGGGGCCAATGATCATTTGCCCCTACACAGCCTG
>JBIIWL010000076.1:0-7804 GCA_044338885.1 Fibrobacteria bacterium | reverse complement strand
CCGCAGGCATTGGCCATTACCACCGCGCCGAGGGCGTCGAGCGTACCGAGGTAGCCGTCGCGGCGCGCGGTGTCGAAGACCTGTTCCGAACCCGGGCTCACGTAAAACTTCGATTTGAGGGCCAGACCTTTTTGCAGCGCGCTGTCGGCCACAAAGGCCGCGCGGCCCATGTCTTCGTACGACGAGTTGGTGCAGGAGCCGATCAGTGCCGCGCCCAATTGCGCCGGGTAACCTTCGGCTTCGATCTCGGCCTTAAAGGCCGAAAGCGGGCGCGCCTTATCGGGGCTGTGCGGCCCGACGATGTAGGGCTCAAGCGTATCGAGGTCGATCGTGATCACCTCGTCGTAGTATTCCTCGGGATTGGCCGACACCTCGGCATCGGGCGTGAGGGAGGCCGCGTATTGGTCGGCCAAGTCGGCCACATCGGCGCGGCGCGTCAGGCGCAAGTAGTCGCCCATGGCTTTGTGGTAGGGGAAGATCGAGCAGGTCGCACCGAGTTCGGCACCCATGTTGGTGATGGTCGCTTGCGCCGTGGCGGAGAGCGATTCGACGCCGGGGCCGAAGTACTCGACCACTTTATTGGTGCCGCCCTTCACCGTCAAGATCTCAAGCAACTTCAGGATCACGTCTTTGCCCGAGGTCCAGCCGTTGAGCTTGCCGACCAGGCGCACGCCGCACACCTTGGGGTAGAGCACTTCCCACGGCATACCCACCATCACGTCGACCGCGTCACCGCCGCCCACGCCTGAGGCGAACATGCCCAGGCCGCCCGCGTTGGGTGTGTGCGAGTCGGTGCCGATCATCATGCCGCCGGGGAACGCATAGTTCTCGAGCACGACTTGGTGAATGATGCCCGAACCCGGCTTCCAGAAGCCCATGCCGTATTTGTTCGCGGCGGAGGCCAAGAAGGCGAACACTTCGTGGTTCGCATGATTGGCGATATCAAGGTCGCGGTTCGCACCGTCTTGTGCGATGATCAGGTGATCGCAATGCACGGTGGTGGGCACGGCCACCTGCGGCTTGCCCGCTTGCATAAATTGGAGAATCGCCATTTGCGCGGTGGCATCTTGCATGGCCACGCGGTCGGGGCGCAGCAGCACGAACGACTTGCCGCGCACGAGCGCACCCTGATTCGCATCGTCCATGTGCGACCACAAAATCTTTTCCGCGAGCGTCAGCGGGCGGCCCAAGGTTTTGCGGGCGTGATCGTGGGCTTTGTCTAGTGACGAATAAAGGGCTTTGACGTCGACGGTTTGCATGGCGGGAATCCTTGAGTCTATGCTTCAAACGACGCCGGAACCCTTGTTTTCAGGGGTTCAAGCGATGCGGGCGGTGTGGCACAAGGATAGAATTTTGGAAGCGGGCTCTGCAGAGTGTGGGGGTGACTGCCGCGGGCCTACGGGTGCCGCCGCGCCCCAATGTTTGATCGCGCTTGTTAGCCCCTAAAGTGGTGACCGCAGGCGCGGCAGTGGAGGGCGGGCCCGGGGTTGAAAAAGCGGCTGAACCAGCCGCGCGGGCCTTCTTTCACGACCTCGACGTCTTTGGAATGGCAATCGGGGCACCAGGTCTCCGGTTTGTCGAGCGCAATGGCGTCGGCCGACGCCGCGGCATTTTCACTGTCGACGGCACTCAAAGTGGCGTCAGCGGCAAGCGCGTCGCGCGCCGCGACTTCGTCCGCCGCGGCGACCATGAGCCGCACGCCGCCCAGGGCGTTGGTGTACACCCAGCTGGTGGCCATTTCGGCGTCGAACAACACGGAGTCGATCCCGTGTGATTCCAGATGTGCCTTGGCCATCGCCCCGTCGAGCGGGGTGGGGTAGTTGCCAATTTGGACCATCGCCCCGCCGGTTTTCGAGTCGCGGTTGCTCATAGAGACCTCTTCAAATTCGGAAAAACCACTCAGACACAAACTAGATGACTTTGAAGCACCCGATGGCCCGAAATTCACCCCCCGAAATCTCTCCTAAAAAGCCTAATTTGTGAGGCTATGTCCGGTTTCTACACCAATGCTTTCAAAGTCGGCGTCGGCCTCGTCGCCAACCTCGGCCGTTTCGATGGCTTCGGGTCTCGCGCCACGTTTTTGTGGTCGACCTTCCGTCATGCCTTAGTGATCGCCCTCAAGGTGCCGCTCAAGCCCAAGACGCGCACCCTGCGCTTCTCTGGCCTCTCCATCGAGTACCAAGAATTCACGGGTGAACTCGGCAACATCAAAACGGTGTTCTTCGACGAAGACGAGAATTTGCCTCTCCCCGAAAAGGGCACCGTGCTGCTCGACGTGGGCGCCAACATCGGCTTGTTCACGTTGTTCATGATTTGGAAATACGGGCGCGAACGCTTTGCGGCCATCCATTTGTTCGAACCGAACCCGGGGACCTACGCACGTTTGCGTCGCAACCTGGCGGCCAACAATCTCGACGGACTCTGCACGGCCCATATGCTGGCGTTGTCCGATCGCGCCGGTACCATTTACATGGAGTCGCCGCACGGTTACTCGGTGCTCAATATGATTTCCGAGACCGGCACCGTGCCCGTCACGTGCGTCACACTTGATGATTGGCGCCGCACGCAGAACGTGGGGGCGGTGGACTTGTTTAAGGTCGACGTGGAAGGGCACGAGTTGCCGCTGCTGCGCGGCGCGCCGGAAACCCTATCTGCATCGCACCATTTGTTTATCGAGGTGAAATCGGTGAACCTCCCCACATTTCATGCGCTCGTTGAACCCCTCGGTTATAAAACCCTCTCGCGGCAGGATTTGTTCACGGGGGATAGTATGGTGTTGATGGAGCGGAACTAGTCGGACGTCGGACGTTGTCAGGTGATAGGAATTCAAAGGATTGCTTAAAGACTTTTTTGTCTGAGTGAATCAACCCCTTTCATACGGCCCGCCGGTGTAGTTCCTTCAGACGTCCGACGTCCGACTTTCGCATAGTTACTTTTACCCCATGCAACCCTACCAACGTTCCTTCATCCAATTCATGCTCTCCGCCGGCGCGTTGCGCTTCGGTGATTTTACCACCAAGAGCGGCCGCAAGACCCCTTACTTCATCAACACGGGCGCATACCGCACCGGGGCCCAGTTGGCGCGTTTGGGCGAGTTTTATGCCGCGGCCATCGCCAACGAGTTTGGAGACGGATTCGACAATCTGTTTGGCCCGGCGTACAAGGGCATCCCGCTTGCCGTGACGGCCTCGATCGCTCTGCAGCGCGATCATGCGCGCGATGTGACGGTCACGTTTAATCGCAAAGAGGCCAAAGACCACGGCGAGGGTGGCTTGCTGGTGGGTTATGATTATAAAGCGTGGACGGAGGCCGCGCCCTGCCGCGTGTTGTTGATCGAAGATGTGACCACGGCGGGCACGTCGGTGCGTGAATCCCTCCCGCTGATTGAAGCGGGGGGCAAGGCGAAGGCCGTCGGGCTTGTGGTCTCTGTAGACCGTTTGGAAAAGGGCGCGGGCGAGCGCCCGGCATTGCGCGAGATTCGTGAAGACTTCGGCCTCAAGACGGCCGCGATCGTCTCGGTGCTCGATTTGATCTCGTATTTACAAACGCCTGAGGGCGCGGTTTATTTAGAGAGCGATGCGTCATTGTTAGACCGCATGCACGAGTACCGCGCCACATACGGCGCGGTGTGAGCCCCGCTATTTTTTAGCGGGGGCTTTTTTCTTCTTGGATGTGGTCTTGGCCTTTTTGGGCTTGCTCGCATCCGGGAATACGCCGTAGTCTTCGGGGCCAAACCCAATCCGCGCGTGCAGCATGCCTTCACGTTTGTCGCGACGGATGAACACCACGCCCACGCGATCGAGCAGCTGCTTACCTTCCAGTACGGCTCGCGCCGAGTCGACGTAGCCGCGTGCGAAGGCCTCTTTGATGAGCGGCACGCCGATGCGAGAGACCATTTCGCGCGAGAGCGTATCGGGCGATTCGTCGTAAAACTGAATGGCCATCACGCTGCCCGTGTCGAGTTGGGCGAGGATGATCGAATGGAGGTCGTAATTCTGCCCCTTAATCGTCCAGGTCTGTTCGCCCGCGAGGCGCTTTTCGTTGCCACCGAGGAAGTTCTTGACCTGAGCGCCGATCAGTTCGGTTTGCGCCGAATCGGGGAACACCACTTGAATGACGATCAGCGGTGAGCGGTCATTCGATTCGTTCGCGAGGCGATACTCTCTGAAAAAAGAGGAATCCTGCTGGCTATTGAAAAACTCTTCGAATTCACCGCCGATGATGCCGTAGAACCAGTTGAACTGGCTACGCAGACGTTCCATCACCGGTTCGGTGACATACTCGCGCACGTCGGGGGCGAACAGCGCTTTCAGCGTGTCGAGCTGACCGGCGAGGAGTGAGTAGATGAACTTTTGAGAGACGTATTCCTGCGTCAGCGGAGTCGGCGGAGGGGGGAAGTTGAGCTCGCGACGAGGAGCCGGCGGGGGCGGGCCATCGGGCGGGCCGCTCGGCGGGCCGTACGGGCCCTGCGCGACCGCACCAGAAGCAAGCATCACCAACGCGAACAGGGCCGCCTTCAGGCTTTTCAAGCCGGCGCCCCTCATGCGGCGTCTTTCACGATGCGCAAGGGCATGACGATGAAGAAGTAATCCGGCTCGTCGACCGCTGGTTCGATCACGATCGCGCCGAGCGGATTGTTGAACTTGAAGAGCACTTCTTCGCTATGGGCAAGGCGGAGTTCTTCGAGCAGGTAGGTCGCGTTCACGCCGACCTCCACCGGTTCGCCGGTATACTCCACCGCGATCGACTCTTCCGAGTCGCCGCCCAAGTCGGCATTGCGCGCGGACAGTTGCAGCGTCTTGTGGTCGAAGTTGAAAACCACAAGGCGGGTCTTTGCGTTGGCCATGGTCGAAACGCGGCGCACGACTTGAATCAGGTGTTCGCGGTTGCACCGCATCACACGAGCGAAGTCCTTGGGCACCACATTCTCATAATTCGGGTAGGGCCCGTCGATGAGCTTGGTGTAAATGGTGACCGTGTCGGTGGCAAAGCGCGCTTGCGCGGCGCCGATGCCGATTTCGATCGGCTGTTCGGGATCTTCGGCCATGCGCAGCACCTGCGCCAGGGTTTTAGGCGGTAAGATCACGCCGGGCTTGAGGTCGGCACCGTCTAGGCCAATCCAGGCCTTACCAAATCGATGGCCGTCGGTGGACACCATTTCGAAACGTCCCTTTTTGCCTTCGCAATACACGCCGGTGAGCGACATGCGGCTGAAGTCGCTCGAGACCGCAAATTGGGTCTTGCCAGCCAAAAAGGCGAGGTCTTTCAGCGGGGCCGTAAAGGTTTTGCCCTCGCCCACCTCGGGCAGACTCGGATACTCGGAAGCATCATAGCCCGTGAGGTTACCCTGGAAACCCGTTTCGGATTTGACCGTAAACAGGTAGTCGTCCACCGAAACGATCACCGGAAAATCCGGCAACTCTTTGACGACTTCGAGCAGTTTACGGGCGTTCACCACACTCGCGCCGTCCTCGTGGCCTTCGACCTCGAGCTTGAGCACAATGGTCATGTCAAGATCCGTCGCACGGATCTCGAGCGTGTTGCCCTTCAACTTGAACAACAGGTTGTAGAGGATCTGGAGAGTGGTCTTGCTGGGAATGGCATTGCAGGCCATTTGCAGCGCATCCAGGAACACGGGTTTCTGGGCCTCGAACTTCATGATAATGGCTCCATATTCGTCCCGCGTAGCGGCCAAGCACGGTCACCCGCGGCAGCCCAACCTCACGGAAGCATGATGTCGGGCAAAGATAGTCTATCCCCCATGAAGGACCGATTTTTTCCCTATGCGGGGGCCCATTCAAGAAGCTAATTTTTGTTTGGTTTTTCGCTGGATTGGGCCTGCGCCGCACGGTTGCGGGTGGGTCGCTGGCGAAACTTCAAGTGGAAGAAGGACTGCATGATTATTGAGCCGAAAATCCGGGGTTTTCTCTGTACCACCGCGCATCCCGATGGATGCCGTGCCTCCGTGGAGGAACAAATCCGCCACGTCCAGAAAGGCGGAGCGATTCCGGGCGGGCCCAAGCGCGCGCTGATTCTCGGCTCATCAACGGGCTACGGCCTCGCCTCGCGGATCGCCGCGGCCTTCGGCAGCGGCGCGGGCACACTCGGTGTGGCCTTTGAGCGCCCCTCAGAGCGCGACCGAACCGCCTCCCCCGGCTGGTACCAAAACCAATCGTTCGACGAAGCCGCCCAAAAAGCCGGCCTGTATGCGCGCACCATCAACGGTGACGCGTTTTCCGCCGAGCTCAAGGCCGAAGTGGTTGAAATCCTCAAGAAGGAACTCGGCCCGGTCGACTTATTCGTCTACAGCCTCGCCGCCCCGCGCCGCACCAACCCCGCGACCGGCATTTCGTATCGCTCCACGCTGAAGCCCATCGGCGCGCCCTACACCAATAAAACCCTCGACTTCAACACCGGCGTTGTCAGCGAAGTCACGCTTGATGCGGCCTCCCCCGAAGAAGTCGAAGCGACCATTCAGGTCATGGGCGGCGAAGATTGGGAACTGTGGACCGAGTTGCTCATTCAAGAAGGCCTCCTCGCGCCCGGCGCCAAAGTTTTGGCCTACTCCTACATCGGCCCCGACGTGACCCAGCCGGTGTACCGCAACGGCACCATCGGCGCCGCCAAAGATCACCTTGAGGCGACGGCGCATAAATTGAACGATCGCCTAAAAGCCACCGTCGGCGGCGCAGGCGGCGGGGCCTGGGTTTCCGTGAACAAGGCGCTTGTCACTCAAGCCAGTTCGGCCATTCCGTTCATGCCGCTCTACATCAGCTTGCTCTACAAGGTGATGAAGGACAAAGGCCTGCACGAAGGCTGCATCGAACAAATGGATCGCCTGTTCCGCGACCGCCTGTACACCGCCGTGGCCGGGGCACCGGTTCCCGTAGACGAAAAAGGTCGCATCCGCGTTGACGATTGGGAAATGCGCGAAGACGTGCAGTCCGAAGTCAAGCGCTTGTGGCCGATGGTCGATACCGCCAACCTGGCTCAATGGTCTGACGGTACCGGTTACCGCGACGATTTCTTGCGTTTGTTCGGCTTCGGTATCGCCGGGGTCGACTATTCTGCCGACGTTCCTGAAGAGAGGATTTGAATTATGAATCCGGTGTTCCAGTATCTGCGATCCTCCATCGGGCGAAAGCAGCTCATGGGTCTGTCTGGCATATTGCTGTACGGCTTTTTGCTGATCCATTTGGTGGGCAACATCGGACTCTTAAACGGACCCGAATACTTCAACAAGTATGGGTACCTCATGCTCCACACCTTGAAAAAGGTCGTGGTGCCCATCGAGTTCCTGCTGCTCGGTGCGTTCCTCCTGCACCTGGTGCTGGGCTTCAAAGTCTCTGCCGAAAATCGCAGTGCTCGCCCTGAGCGCTATGCCGTGCGAGCCTCTAAAGCCAAGTCAAGAGGCTTTGGGGGTTATATGGCGGCCTCCGGGATTTGGTTGTTGGTTTTCGTCTTGGTTCACGTGCCGCATTTCCGCTTCGACGTTTACAGCGCGGCCCCGCTGGTCTCGTATGACGGCGCCGTCATGCGTGACTTATACACCGAAGCGCTGATGTCGTTCTCGAACGGGTGGTTCACCTTGTTCTACGTCTTCAGCTTCGCCTTTTTGCTGGTGCACTTGGCCCACGGCGTGCAAAGCAGTTTGCAAAGTCTCGGCCTCAACCACCCGCGTTGGAACGGCGCACTCAAAATTGGTTCGTATGCGTACGCGATTGTGGTCTGCGGTGGTTTCGCCGCGTTGGCCGTTTGGCTTTGGTCTCAGGGAGGACACTAACCGTGATACTCGACTCAAAAA
>JBIIWL010000075.1:0-7817 GCA_044338885.1 Fibrobacteria bacterium | reverse complement strand
CGACTGACCCACCGATTTCAGGCAAGTCGAGGAGAGCGCGACAAGAATATTGGAGTACAGCAGTGCTGCAGTAAAACACAGCGCAAAATCCTACGCTCAGCGCACGGCTGATCTACCGTCGTACTGCTGTACTGGTGCACGGCCCACTGTTGATTGAATTCCCCCGATGGCCTCCGCAATCCCCCCGCCAAGGACAACGCTGAGTAGCCCCGGCGGGTCAACCCCCACACCTCGACCTTTTGACGGTATCTGGGGTTCGCAGGCTCGGTGACCAAACTGCCCGTATCCCCCTTGTAAATGGCTAAATTTCCCCTATTCTGTCCTGAATTTTGGCCAAAAATCACGGAAAAACGCATGTCTCGTCCCCTGTTCCGCCCCTTAAGCCCCGATGTCTCCTTCCCCACCCTTGAGGAGCGCATACTCGCGCTGTGGGCGCAAGACAACGCGTTTCGGGAAAGCGTAACGCGCCGACCGGCCGAAAAAACGTTTGCGTTCTTCGACGGCCCGCCGTTCGCCACGGGGTTGCCTCACTACGGCCATCTGCTCGCGGGGACCATCAAAGACATCGTACCGCGTTATTGGACGATGAAGGGCTTCCGCGTGGAGCGCCGCTTTGGTTGGGATTGCCACGGCTTGCCGATCGAAAATTTGATTCAGGATGAACTCAAACTTCATACGGTCAAAGACATTCGCGATCATGGCGTCGCGGAGTTTAACGAAGCCTGCCGCGCCGGCGTGCTCAAGTACACCAAAGAATGGCGCCGCACCGTCTCACGCATGGGGCGCTGGGTCGACTTCGACAACGAATACAAAACCATGGATGCCGACTTTATGGAGTCGGTATGGTGGGTGTTTCAGCAGTGCTTTGAAAAGGGCCTGATCTATCAAGGCTACCGCATTCAGCCTTACAGCCCCGCGCTCGCGACTTCGCTGTCAAACTTTGAGGTGAACCAAGGCTACAAGATGCGGCAAGACCCATCGGTGGTTTTGGCATTCCCGCTCGAGGCCGATACGGGCAGCACCGACCGCGATGAAGCGCTGTTGGTGTGGACGACCACGCCGTGGACCTTGCCGAGTAACCTCGCCATCGCTGTGAAGGCTGATCTCGAATATTCGCTCGTGTCGCACGAAGGCCAAAAATATTGGATCGCCGAATCGCGCCGCCTCGCCTACTTCAAAGAAGAAGACGCGGTACTCGACCGCGTGCTGGGCTCAGCTCTGGCCGGTCGGCGCTACAAGCCGTTGTTCGAATACGCGCCGCTGATGAGCGAAAAGCAGTACTCGATTTTCACCGCTGACTTTGTGAGCGATGCCGACGGCACAGGCGCCGTGCATATCGCACCGTCATTCGGTGAAGAAGACTTTCAACTTGGTAAAGCCGAAGGCCTTGGCCTTTGGGATCCTCTCGATGCCGACGGTAAGTTCACCCACCTGGTGCCGCCGTGGCAGGGCCAAGGCGCGAAAGATGCCGACAAGAGCATCTTGCAACACCTCAAGGGTGAAGGCCGCATCTTTAAGCACGAGACGTTTGAGCATAGCTACCCGCATTGCTGGCGCACCGATGTGCCGCTACTCTACCGCGCGCAAAAGAATTGGTTCCTCGCGCTCGATAAAGACATCACCAATGCCGAAGGTGTCACTAAAACTCTGAAGCAATGGATGATCGACAGCAATCAGCAGATCCGCTGGGTGCCCGAGCACATCCGCGACGGCCGCTTTGGAAAGTGGCTCGATGGCGCGCGCGATTGGAACCTCTCGCGTAACCGCTTCTGGGGCACCTGTATTCCCGTGTGGATCGCCGAAGACGGCGAACAGCTGTGCATCGGCTCGCGCGCCGAGCTCGAAGCACTCACTGGCCAAAAGGTCGACGACATTCACATGCACGTGGTAGACGCGCTCACCGTGCGCACGTCTGATAAAAAGACGTTCGACCCGAACGGTAAGGTGTACACGCGCACGCCCGAAGTGCTCGACTGCTGGTTTGAGTCGGGCGCCATGCCCTACGCGCAAGGCCACTACCCGTTTGAAAACCGTGCGGCGCTTGAAGGCAGCTTCCCTGCCGACTTTATCGCCGAAGGCCTTGATCAAACGCGCGGCTGGTTTTACACGCTCACTGTACTCTCCGCGGCGCTGTTCCAAAAACCGGCGATGCAAAATGTGATCGTAAACGGCATCATTCTGGCTGAAGACGGCCAAAAGATGAGCAAGCGTTTGCGGAACTACCCCGACCCCAACGACCTGATCGACCGCACCGGTGCCGATGCCATCCGTTTGTTCATGATCGACTCAGCGGCTGTGAAGGGCGAAGAACTGAAGTTCAGCGAGGCGGGGGTTAAGAACATCACGCGGGCCGTACTCTTGCCGTTATGGAACGCGGTGTCGTTGTTCACCACCTATGCGAATGCCGATGCCTCCAAGGGGCAGCTGACGTGGACGCCGGGTGATGCCCGTGTGTCGACCAACGAATTGGACCGCTGGATTTTGTCCGACCTGCAAGCGCTGCTGCGCCGCGTCAGCGTTGAGATGGAAGCCTACCGTTTGTACAACGTGGTACCCGCGCTGGTTGAGTTCGTCGACGACCTCACCAACTGGTATATCCGCCGCTCGCGTCGCCGTTTCTGGAAGTCGGAAAATGACGGCGATAAAAACGACGCGTACTCGACGCTCTACACCGTACTGGTGGAATTCTCGAAAGCCCTCGCACCGTTCCTGCCGTTCCTGTCTGAAGAGATTTACCAGATCTTGGTGCGGGAATCGGGTGCGGGTGCGACCGTAGGGGCAAATGATCATTTGCCCCTACAAACGGCCGCACCCGTATCCGTCCACCATTGCGATTACCCCGTGTTCAACCCCGCGTTGTTCGACGAGGCCCTCAACGCGAAGATGGCCCTCGCCCGTGAGGCCGTGGTTTTGGGCCGCGCGCTGCGCGCCGAGCGGAACATCAAGAACCGTCAGCCGCTCGGCCGCCTGTTGGTGGTCGCGCGCGACGAGGCGGCGGCTGCCGGCCTCCGTTCGCTTGAAGACCTCATCCGTGACGAATTGAATGTGAAAACCATCGAGATCACCCTCGATGAGTCCTCCTTTGTGACCTACAAGGCGAAGGCCAACTTCCAGTCGCTGGGCAAGCGCCTGGGCAAAGCCATGAAGGACGTGGCCGGCAAGTGCGCCACCCTGACTCACGCCGAGATCGCCTCAATTTTGGCCGGCCAGCCGCTGGTGCTGCCCGAGGCCGAGCTGACCGCTGAGGACCTCCAAGTGATCCGCGAAGTCTCCCCCGACCTCGCCGTGACGGCGACCCCCACCCTGACGGTGGCCTTGGATGTGACCGTGGACGAGGCCTTGCGCTATGAAATGCTGGCCCGCGAAGTGATCAGCCGCATCCAAGGGCTCCGCAAGGGGGCCGACCTAGCGGTCACCGACCGTATTTCTGTGGCTTTAGATGGGGTATCCACCCAATTACGTGACGCGGTGGAAACGCACCGTGGCTATATTAGCGCGGAAGTTTTGGCAGCCTCGCTGACTCTAGACGGGGCCGCTTCGGGCTTTGAAAACGCGGCTTCGGACGATTTAGACGTGGACGGCGAAACCGCCCGCATCTTGGTGCTCAAAGCCTGACCGGCCCCGGCCGGTTGCGACCTGTTGATTGTATCGGACTTGTGAAAGGACTCACATGAAAAAGAAATCGAAAACCGCCAAGCCCGTTAAAAAGACGGCCGCCAAAAAACCGGCACCCAAAAAGGCTGCGCCTAAAAAGGCCGTGAAAAAAGCGACCCCAAAGAAGGTTGTGAAGAAGGCCGTCCAAAAGGTTGCCCCAAAAAAGGCCGCCGCCAAAAAACCAGTCGCAAAGCCGGCGGCGAAAAAACCCGCGCCGACAAAAACCGTCACTAAAGCGACCGCAAAGCCGAAGGCCGCCTCGGCCCCGAAGGCCACAGTCAAGCCGGTCGCCAAAGCTGCCGCCAAAACCACCGCCCCTAAAAACCAAAAAGGCGTGGTGACTACGGTATTGCCACCCAAGCTGGGAAACGCCCGCGTGGCGTCTTCCGCCATGCCGGCCCAGGCCGCGGTGAAAGCACCCAAGGCACCGCAGGCTAAGCTTGCTGCCGCACCGGTTGCAGCCGCCAACGCCCGCAAGCGCCTTAATAAAGATGAACTGAAGTTCTTTGAGAACCTGCTGAACGAGAAGAAGGAAACCCTTCTGCAAGAGCAGTCGTACCTCGAAGACAACGCGTTGCGTTTGAACTCGAAAGAAGGCGCGGGTGACTTGTCGAGCCACGCCTACCACCTCGCCGACCATGCGACCGAAACACAAGACCGCGAGCAGGCCTTCCATCTGGCCAGCCGTGAAGGCAAGTTCTTGTACTACATCGAAGAAGCCCTCGACCGCGTGCGCGCTGGTACCTTTGGCATTTGCAAAAAGTGCGGCGTGCTGATTCCCAAGCCCCGCTTGATCGCGGTGCCCACCGCGAAGATGTGCATCAACTGCAAGTCGATGCAGGAACATGCGGTAGTCGAAGACGCCGCGTAAGCGACTTCTTAAGGTCCTTCATTCAAGGGTGTCCGCGTAAGCGGGCACCTTTTTTTGTGCCGTGCTTTCATCGCAGCAGATCGTGCGATTGAGCAATTGCGCGCGTCTCCTTCTTTCACGGTCTTGCTTTTTCTAAAAAACCACATCAGCCCCTCATCGAATGGTTTGAGGATTTTACACTGATTCGCGGCCTTTGTGGAGGCATGACCACCGTGCCGTCAGTTGGCACACCCGTTGCACAGAGCGGTGTGCGAGTTCGCTCACGCGACTCGTCTCAACCCAAACTCACAACGGAAAGGTCTGCCATGTTTCGCCGCAACATCTCTACCGAGCGCGCCACGCGCACACCCGGTGGCCCCAGTATTACAACCCCCAAACATCACCTGTGCATTTCTTCATGCGCCCTAACCACACTCACGCTTTGGGCCTTGATTGGGTGCAATCAAGGCGATCCGATTATTCCCTCAACAGATTCTGAAATCGAAGATCGTTTTCACGAGAAAAGTTTTTCATGGACGAACCCGGACGCCACGCCGGCGCTGGCTAAAACCAGTTCACTCGTCACCGAGTTTGGTACAACGACCCAGTGGGGCGAGGCGATTCGTGCCCTCAATGACTCGTTAAGTACGCCCGGCTTCAGCAAAAACCTTTGGAAACCGATCGACCAGGCCTGCGATGAACTGACGCTGGCGTTGTGGAATACCTACGGAACAGTCCGCGTTGCCGATTCGATTGTGCTGAGTGAATCGATCGTACGGCATGGTTGTATTGATGTGGCGAGCGATCAACCGTTGGCGAAAGCCGGTGCATTTGCGGCCTACCCATCGGTTGAAGTGGATCATCGCGTGTACCCGTATAAGATGATCGGCCGCTCGTGGGATAACTATGACATGGTGGTTTACAAGTCGACCGGTGCAGAAACGCAATTCAAAAAACACCGCACAAAAGTGTTTGTGACGGCATGGTGGGATACCGATGCCACGCGCATCGGGGTACGTACGTACTTGCTGAATTGCGGCGTGACCGGGTCAGGAACCATCGGGACGCGGACCTGCCTATCGGGCGGTATGCGTACCGCTTCGGCCGGCAACGATGACTATGTGAGCCAACGCGATTTTTCAGCCGGTCTGCTTTTGACGTACACCTTTCCGAGTACAGTATCAGCCTCACCGACGAAACTTAAGGTTTCGGATGCGGTAATCGGCATGCATTCGGTTGATCACGCGGGCATCGCCTTCCGCGCCTCCTCATCGTCGGGCCTGACCAATGCGACGGTGTTGACCATGATGCCTCCTCTTGAATATGTGACCTGGTGATGGCGGCACGCACCCCCTTGACCCCGGTGCGCCGGGCTACACGTTGTGCGGTCGTTGTAGTGGGCACTCTGTGCGCCTCGCTGCTTGCGGCGTTTTGGCTCTATGGCCATCGGGTTCAACTCCGCGCGCTCGCAGGGGCACGCTATGGCGGGTTTACGCCCGTCCTTGAGTTCGCTTTGCGCGATTCCCTGCCTGCACTGGAAGGTGGTTTGTCGAACCTTGAGGCCTTCAAGGTGACATTGGCCCCCTCGTGGAAAGCTGACCCAGAACGATCGATGTGGATTTCGGATTCCTTGAATTTTGTGACCATGGAATTCCTGTCCGAAAAACAGCCGCTCGATTCAGTTACGGTTTTCGCATGGTGGACAGGAGGGGCTTTGGAATCGCGTACGTTCAGGGATACAGCAGACATTGCCTGGAGTCTCGCACCTGGGCAGGCCGTCCGGGGGTGGTCTGAAGTCGTGGCAGCCTATCTCTCTGACCCACCACTGTTTACGGTCTCGTCGACGGATCCGCTGGTCACATTGTTTGAGAGGGCCGAAGGCCGAGTCATGCATGTGATTGGGGGGTGGTACCTTGGCCGCCGATTGAAACCGTTAAAACCGGACACCTCGTATGCCATCGCGGCCAAGGGCGAGGGTTTAGGTCTAATGGTGCGCGGCGACGCTTTGGCTGTGGTCAACCCGACACCGCAGCGGCAGAGGTTTCGCGTGGTTGAAATGGGAACGTCTCGCACCGAGGTTGTAGAAGCGGATTCATTCGGCGTGAGTGTATTCCGTACGTTTATGGTGTCGCGTCGGGGAATGTTGTTGGCCTATACGAATCCGGGCGAACCATACCCCGTGTTTCGAGTAGCCGATGCTAGACCTGCCGAAATTTTCGTGTTGCGTCGTTAATCTCCCTAGATCAGGCAGCGCGATCTGGAACGTCTTCAGGTCGCGCTTTCACATTCTTTCACCTAGTCGCACTTTCTGCGCGGGCACCTTGCACGCGGCATGGCGCCTAGCGCACCTTTGCGTCAAATGACAGTCACCGATTCGAATCGTTGCGACTCACGTTCACATGAATCGGCGTTCATCATTTATGCAGACTCACACACCGAACACACTTGATCACGCATGTATTTCACTATGAATTCGCACCACCGTCTTTCCTATTCACGCTCACAATGCGTAGGGTCCTCTGGGGCGAATCGACGTTTCTCTGTGGATTTACACATCCAGACTTCTCAAAATCATTTCGGCATTGTGCTTGCTTCGAGTGGTTCTGCGATCGCACACGCGATCGTTTACCACAACGAAAGGAACACGATGAAAGGCGCATACAGTGCGAGCGTGACGATCTCGGGATTGATCCTCTTGACCTTAACGGCGTGCACGACAAATGACACGATGAATACGTCTTCAACAGACGCGGACGAAGATCGGTATCATGAGAAGAGCTTCTCATGGAGCGAGGCCGCGGGACCGCTCGCCAAGCGCAACGCGCTGGCGGACCTGTCGTCGAAGGAGACGACGTTTGCGACGGATGCGGAGATGGTGAACGCCGTGAAAGCCGTCGAAGAAAAGTTGGACGACAAGGCGTTTACCGATAGCTTGTGGAAGCCGGTGGACTATTCATGCGACGAGTTGGATTTGGCGTTGTGGAACACCTACGGCGCCATCCGCGTCGGCGACTCGACGGTGTTTGATGAAGGTGTGTTGAGGGAGCGGTGCCGTTTGAGCGAACAATTACCTCAATTTGATACCAACGAATCGAATGAACCGGACTTGCTGACAAAATCAGCTAAAAATTCATGGTGGTGGGAGGAAGAAGAAGTTGTTGATCGCCAATTCCCTTACAAGATGATCGGACGCACCTGGGCAAACTTCGATATCCTTATTTATCGCTCTACAGGCGGTGAAACCCAGTTTGAAAAGCGACGTAAAAGGTTCGGGATCACTTCGTGGTGGGACACCGACGCTTCACGAATTGGG